>NZ_JBFUAY010000003.1:0-144669 GCF_056406015.1 Rhizobium sp. P1_E1
AATTGAGCCGTGCGATTCAGCCTCTTCGCAATCGCAAAAAAACAAAGCACGAATTGCCGATTCAACCTATGCGTACAATGTTRCAACGCACACCACAAAAAGCACTCGACATTTCTACTGTATCGTTACAGATTGCATTCCTCAGGGAGGCGCGATTTTGGCAGGCGGCGGGCTTACGACGCTGGAAAAAGCCTCTATAAGCGACACCAATTCGCGCGAGGCAGGCCTAAAGGGATGGAAAACAAGGGAAATTTCGAGAACACGGCATCGACGCCGGCAGCGCGCGAGCGCCCGACGTTGAAGACGATCGCCTACATGACCGGCCTTGGCGTGACGACGGTGTCGCGCGCGCTGAAGGATGCGCCGGATATCGGAGCGGAAACCAAGGAGCGGGTGCGCATGGTCGCCCGCCAGCTCGGCTACCAGCCGAACAGAGCAGGTGTGCGCCTGCGCACCGGCAAGACCAACGTCATTGCCCTCGTTCTCAGCATCGACGAGGAGATCATGGGCTTCTCGAGCCAGATGGTCTTCGGCATCTCCGAGGTGCTATCCGGCACGCCCTATCATATCGTCATCACGCCGCATTCCCACAGCAAGGACCCGATGCTGCCGGTGCGCTATATCCTTGATACCGGCTCGGCGGACGGCGTCATCATCTCCCGCATCGAGCCGGATGATCCGCGCGTGCGGCTGCTGAGCGAGCGCGGCATGCCCTTCGCCACACATGGGCGCACCGACGCGGGTCTCACGCACCCGTTCCACGATTTCGACAACGAGGCCTTCGCGCATCAGGCGGTGGAAAAGCTCGTCAAGCGCGGCCGGCGCCGCATTGCCCTGCTGCAGCCGCCGAGCAAGCTCACCTACTACGCCCATATCCGCATCGGCTTCCAGACCGGCCTGCATGATTACGGCGCCGAGGAAGTGCCGCTGCGCGTCAACACCGACGCCCCGCTCGCCGACATCCGCGACATCGTCGAGGTGATGATGCGCTCGGCCAACGCCCCCGACGGCATCGTCTGTTCGGCCGGTAGCGCGGCAATCGCCGTCAATGCCGGCATCGAGGCCGCCGGCAAAGCGCTCGGCCGCGATCTCGACATGGTTTCCAAGCAATCGGTACCGATCCTGAACTGGATCCGCCCCGAGATCATCACCGCCCAGGAAGACGTGCGCCAGGCCGGCCGCGAAATGGCCAAAGCCGTCATCGCCCGTATCGACGGCGTCGAACCGGAACTGCTGCAGAGCGTCAGCCAGCCGACTTGGCCGGAGAGCGGCAGGTAGGCGGTCGGTTGAGGGAACGGACCGCCGGGCTCAAATCCGACGATCAGCTTTGGATCATCACAGGTCTTCGACGACGAAATTCACCAGTCGCCCCGGGACCAGAACTTCCTTGACCACCATTCTGCCGTCGAGCAAGGCCATGACAGCGGGTTCCGATCGCGCCGCCGCCAGCAGCGCCTCGCCGAGGTCGGCTGCGGCTTCGAAGCGGTGGCGAACCTTGCCGTTGATCTGCACCACATATTCGCAGGTCTCAAGCTCGATCATCGCAGGGTCGAAGGTCGGCCAGGAAACCCATGTCAGTGTTACCCCGTGACCAAGCTTGCTCCATAACTCCTCCGCGATGTGAGGCGCAAAGGGTGCCAGCAACAGCACGAATGTCTCCACCACTTCGCGCGGACGCGCGGCTTCTACCGTCAGTGCATTGGCCAGTTCCATCAGCCGGGAAACCGCGGTGTTGAACCGCATTGCGTCGATATCCGCCGTCACGGTCTTCACCGTCTGGTGGCGCAAGCACAGAAGCTGCGGGCTCGGGGCCGCCTCCTGCACCGCTGAGGAGAGTCCGTCGCTCTCGTCGCAAACAATACGCCAGGCGCGCTCTAGAAACCGGCGCACACCGATCACGCCAGCGGTCTGCCAGGGTTTTGCCGCATCCAGAGGCCCCATGAACATTTCGTACAACCGCAAGGCGTCGGCCCCGAACTGATCGACGACATCGTCGGGATTGACGACGTTCAACCGCGACTTCGACATCTTCTCGACGGCGCGCTGCACTTCGACCGGCCCAGCGAACCATCTGCCCTGCTCTTCGACGACGGAAGACGGCGCGTAATACCGGCCCGCCGCATCGCGGTAGGAATGAGCAAGGATCATGCCCTGGTTGAACAGACGCTGGAACGGCTCTTCCGTCGAAACGACCCTGATATCGTAGAGAACCTTGTGCCAGAAGCGGGCATAGAGCAGATGCAGGACCGCATGCTCGGCACCGCCGACGTAGAGATCAACCGGCATCCAATAGCGCTCGGCCTCGCGCCCGACGGGCTCGCGGGCGTTGCCGGGATCGAGGAATCTGAGAAAATACCAGCAGGAGCCCGCCCATTGCGGCATCGTGTTAGTCTCCCGCCGTGCCGGAATCTCGGTGGCCGGCACGATCGTTTCGACCCAGGCATGCGCACGGGCAAGCGGCGGTTCGCCGTCCGGCGTCGGGGCGTAGTCGTCCAGCTCAGGCGGCAGCAGCGGCAGGCATTCCTCGGGCAGCGGCATCACCGAGCCATCCGCCAGATGCAGCACCGGTATCGGCTCGCCCCAGTAGCGCTGGCGGGAAAACAGCCAATCGCGTAGGCGATAGGTGACTTTAGGCCAGCCTGCGCCACTCGCCTGCAGCCAAGCAATCATGGCTTTCCTGGCCTCCGGCGCGGCCAGACCATTCAGGAAGTCGGAATTAACCATCCTCCCCTCGCCCTCAAAGGCCGCCTTTTCGATGTCGTCCGCACTGTCGATCACGCGAATGATCGGCAGGCCGTGCGCGCAGGCAAAGGTGTAGTCCCGCGCGTCATGGGCCGGCACCGCCATCAAGGCGCCGGTGCCGTAGCCCGCCAGGACGTAATCGGCCACCCAGATCGGTAGCCGGGCGCCGGTTGCGGGATTGACGGCATAGGCGCCGGTGAAGACGCCGGTCTTCTCGCGTCCAGCATCGGTACGCGTCGTTTCCTCCAATGCCTCGGCCTCGGCAATATAGGCGGCAACCGCCTCTCTTGCTTCGGGCGTGACGGTGGTGGCGACAGCGGGATGCTCCGGTGGGAGCACGATATAGCTTGCTCCGAATAGGGTTTCGGGGCGCGTCGTGAAGACGGTAATGCCCTCCGTGCCATGCTCGAGCGAAAAACGGATTTCGGCCCCTTCAGAACGCCCGATCCAGTTGCGCTGCATGGTTTTCAGGCTTTCGGGCCAATCGAGGCCATCCAGTCCCTCCAGCAGTCGGTCAGCATAAGCCGTGATGCGCAGCATCCACTGGCGCATCCTGCGGCGGATGACGGGATCGCCGGTCTCGACGTAACACCCGTCCTTGACCTCCTCGTCGGCGAGCACGGCGTTCTGTGCCGGGCACCAGTTGACTGCGACCTCGGCTTGATAGGCGAGGCCCTTCTCGAACAGCTTCAGGAATATCCACTGTGTCCAGCGCAAGTAGGCAGGATCGGTGGTGGCGAACTCGCGGCTCCAGTCATAGGAGAAACCCAACCTTTGCACCTGTCCGCGAAACGTCTCGATATTGCGCTTCGTCGTGACATCGGGATGCACACCGGTCCGCATGGCGTGGCGCTCCGCCGGCAGGCCGAAACTGTCCCATCCCATCGGATGCAGGACGTTGAAGCCGCGCATGCGTTTGTAGCGGCACATTATATCAGTGGCAGTGTAGCCAAGGGGATGGCCAACATGCAGGCCCGCGCCCGAAGGATACGGAAACATGTCGAGCGCGTAGAATTTCGGCCTGGCGGGATCGATTTCCGCGCGAAAAATATGGTGATCGGCCCAATAGGCCTGCCACTTCGGTTCGATCGTCCTGGGATCATAAGGCATGCATCACTCCTGGCGCCGACCGGCTCTGGCGGCGGCGTGTCCTGAAARGTGGAGGCGTTCTTTGGTTCAGGAGCAGCTACGGCTGCCGGTGCTCCGGTGACGTCCGGCAGCCGCGGCTAAGTCGAAACGCGTGCGGAGTTGCGACGCAGAACGTCCGCGCGACGCTCCGGACGAAAAAAGCGCGATGTGGCTTTGGAAACGATCTGGTGTCCATGGACGGTGACTCAAGGCAAATAAGGAGAAAGCAAACGACGTGTTAACCCGGCTCCGATCAGGAGGCCGTGGTGGTAAGTCGTGCGTCGCGTGCGCGAACGTCTGCTGCTTGAGTTGCCATAACCATCAACCAAGAGTGCCCGATATGATCGCTTCTGCCAAGAGTGCATTCGCGCGAAAATCAGGATCTGTTCAAATCCCGCGGCGCGCTCTTTACCAGTTGATCGAGCACCGCCGCGACCTTCGGGTTGCGCACCTCGCCGCGCCGGCTAATCGCATGGATGCCGCGGTAGGCGGCTGGCGCCAGCGGCTTGACGGTCAGGCCTTCGCGAAAATCTCGAAGCGCCAGTCCGGGCATCACCGAAATCGAGCATCCGGCTTCGACAAGCGCGAACACGACTTCGAAACTGTCGCTGAAGCCATTGATGACGGGCTCGAAACCAATGTCGCGGCAAGCCTTGCGGATGGTCATGGAATAGGCGCTGGAGGCGACGTCGAGCGCCCAATGTTCATCCCTCAGCTGGGCAAGTTCGATGACGGGCTCGCTCTCCAACCTGTGGCCAGCGGGCAGCAGCACGAAGAGCTGGTCGCGGCAGAGGAACAACGTGTCGGCCGTGCCCTCCAGCGTATGCGGATCGAAGGATATGTCGTCGGCAACGACGATGTCGGCCTGCCAGGCCCGGAGCGCGGCCACGCCTTCGGCAGGTCCCATCGTCGTCATGACGATGTTGAGATGCGGATGGTGGATCGCGAGCTCGCGCATCGCGGCCGGGATGAAGGAGGACGCCGCGGAGGGTTGGGCGGCGATCCTCAAGTCGCCGGCGACGATGTTCTGCAGCTCGGCAATATCGGTTTTGGCTTCCTCGACGACGGCGAATATCCGGTCGGCATGCAGGACGAGCCTCTGGCCGGCCGGTGTCAGCATCACCCCTCGCCCGCGCCGCTCGACGAGCGGGATTCCCACTTCGTCCTCCAGTTGGGCGATCTGCTGAGAAACGGCCGATGAGGAAATACCCAGTGCGTCGGCGACCGCCGCCATCGTCTCGCGGCGCGAAAGCTCGCGAAGTGTGCGCAATCGGAAGAAATCCGGCCTGTTTCCCCGGCCGATCATTTGGCCATAATTTCTAACCTATATACTTACTTTAATTAAGTGGACCTGAAGAAAGCTGCACCTTAGCCTTGGATTCGCAAGCGGGCATCGGTTCGAAAAAAGCCAAGATTGCCGGCCATCTCATGAGACGAACCAGGGGGATATCGACAGGATGCAGCAAAGCGGCGTGCCCTATTTCAGCCAATGGGAAACACCCGGCATGACGTTGCCGGTGCTTGCCGAGGGACAACAGGCCCTGCTCGGCGACCCGCTCTGGCATCAATCGGGGGCCGCAACGATCGAGGAATATGCGCGCTGGGCAGTCAATGTCTGCGGCATGGCCTGCCTGAAGATGATTCTTGCCGCACGCGGCGAGATCCATCCGACACTCGAGCTTGCCCGCGCCTGCACCGCCTATGGCGGTTATGTCGTCAACGAAATCGATGCCTCGATCAAAGGGCTGATCTACGCGCCCTTCGTCCGCTTCGCCACCGACCGTTTCGCACTTAGCGCGGAGACGATGACCGGCGTCGAGACATCAGCCATTCCCGAGCTTCTGTCGAAGCGCCGGTTCTTCATCGCCTCGGTGAACTCGGGCATCCGCTGGCCGGAGCGCGAGCCGCCGTCGAAGGGCGGGCATCTGGTGCTGGTGACGGCGGCCTCGCAGGGGGCAATCCGATTCCACAACCCGTCCGGCCACGACGCGGCGAGCCAGGCCGATGTGACGCTGCCGCTTGCCGTCTTCGACCGCTTCTTCGCCAATCGCGGCATATCGGTCGACGCCTGACCTTTTCAACACCAGATCGTTTCGGAGGCTTTCATGACCCCTTCCCCACACAGGCTGCGCATTGCCGTGCTCTTCGGCGGACGCTCGGCCGAGCATGAGGTTTCCGTGCTCTCGGCAACCAATGTCATGGGCGCGCTCAAGCCCGAAAAATACGATGCCGTCCCCATCTTCATCACCCGCGCGGGACAATGGCTGCTGAGCAGTTTCGAAGACGGCATATTGGCGACACCTTCATCAGGCACGGGAATCTGCCTCGTGCCGGGCGGACGGGGCCGGATGCTGGCGATCCCGGCCCACGGCGCGCCGCATGAACTGGCAAGGATCGACATCCTGTTTCCCGTGTTGCACGGACCCCACGGCGAAGACGGCTCGGTGCAGGGGGTAGCGGAGGTGGCCCGCGTTCCGCTCGCCGGCTGCGGCATTCTCGGCTCCGCCGCAGCACTCGATAAGGACATCGCCAAGCGCCTGCTGAGGGCGGCGGGCCTGCCGGTAGCGCGTGCGGTGACGATCCATCAGGGTGCTGCCCCTTCGCTGGCAGCCCTCGAAGGTGAACTCGGCCTGCCGCTCTTCATCAAGCCGGCGCGGCAGGGATCGTCGGTCGGTGTCGCCAAGGTCCATGCCAGCCAGGAATTCGCGCCCGCCCTTACTGAGGCGTTCCGCCACGATCGCACGCTGCTCGCCGAAGAATTCGTGCGCGGCCGCGAGATCGAATTCAGCGTGCTGGAGGATGCGGCAGGAGAACTCTTCGTCTCCCGGCCGGGCGAGATCGTGCCGGCGGAAAGCCACGGCTTCTATAGTTACGATGCCAAATATATCGACGAGAAAGGTGCGGCGCTGAAAGTGCCGGCCGAACTGCCTGAGGAAGTCGAGGCTGCCATGCACGACGCGGCCGCAAGAGCCTTCCGGGCCGTCGGTTGCGACGGCATGGCCCGCATCGACTTCTTCCTGACTGATGACATGCAGTTCCTGGTCAATGAAATCAACACCATCCCCGGCTTCACCAATATCAGCATGTATTCCAAAGCTTTGGCGGCAAGCGGCGTCGGATACGCCGAAATCATCGACAGGCTCGTCGACCACGGCCTGGCGCGCGCCGGACGCGTCGCCTAGGCGGGAGCTCGAACATGAACAGGTCGGTCTTGATGTCGGGATGTTCCGGCGGCGGGAAATCGACGCTGCTTCAGGAGCTTGTTGCCCGCGGTCATGCCGTCGTCGAAGAGCCCGGCCGGCGCATCGTCAAGCAAGAACTTGAAGGCGACGGCGCAGCCCTGTCCTGGGTCGACATGGTGGCCTTTGCGCGCCGCGCGATCGAGATGGCGATCGCCGACCATGCAGCGGCGTGTGAGCAGACCGGCTGGATGTTTTTCGATCGCGGGCTGGTCGATGCGGCGGCAGCGCTTCAGCACCTCACCGGAGAACCTATCCTGGAAAAATTGAGCGTAGCCCACCGCTGTCACCAGACGGTTTTTCTGACCCCGCCATGGCCCGAAATCTACACGACCGATCCCGAGCGGCGCCATGGCTTCGACGAGGCTGTCGACGAATATGGTTGGCCGCGATCTATCCGACGCTCGGCTACGACATCATCATACTGCCGAAAATCGCGGTCGCAGACCGGGCGGATTTCATCCTCGACTGCCTCTCTCGGGAAACGAGGCAGCAGTAGACGCGATCATCAGGGTCGTGCCTCTCGGCCGCCCTCTCCGAGGGCTCAGCGCCTGCGAAAGACGCACCACTGGAACGACTGCCGGCCACCAGCGGGTGTCGTGTGCTCCTCGCGCCAGTCGCGCTGAAGCGCGAAGGTGGACGAGAATTCACTCGCAAGCGCTACCGCGTCGTAGCGCTGGACCGGCAGGCCGCTGCACCGTTCCGGCCCGTCCGGCGCGAAGGTGGCGATGATCACGGCGCTGTCCGGCGCCGTGCCGGTTTCGAGCGCATGCCGATAGGCCAGCCGCTGCTCGGGCTCGGTGAGGAAGTGAAAGACGGCGCGGTCGTGCCACACATCGTAATGCCGGTCGGGTTGCCATGAAGTGACGTCAGCAACCACCCAGGCGATCCGGCCGGCTTCATCCCGTAGCCGCGCCTTGGCGACCTCGAGCGCCGGCGCGGCGATGTCGACGACGGTGAGGTCGGACCACCCGCGCTCAATAAGACGGTCGACAAGGTTCGATGCGCCGCCGCCCACATCGATCAGCGAGGCCGTGACCGGCAGTTGCAGCTCGTCAAGCGCTCGCAAGGAAGGCCCGGGCGTCGGCTGATACCAACTGACGCTGTCGGCAGCTTTCGTGCGGTAGACCTCGTCCCAGTGTTCCCGCTTCGCGCCTGTCATCCGATATCCCCATCTCTTGCGGAGCCCGACATCCTAACAGATCAACATGTAGGGACTGAGACGTCCGCAACCAATGCAGTTCCCAAGACCACTTCCGCATTTCAGGAAGGGAGGTGCCGGTAAACGAGATCGGCGGGATCGGTTCGGGGTGCTGCGGGATCGAGACGCGCTCCCAGCCGTTCCGCAACCGCAACGGATGCGGCATTGCCGGGAGCGATATAGCTGACAAGCGATGGCAGCTTGAGTGTCGCAAAGGCCCAGTCGCGCAGCGCCAAGGCCGCTTCGGTAGCATAGCCCTTGCGCTCATATTCCGCATAGACGAACCAGCCGAGCTCCTTCTCTGGAAAGAGCGGCCCGTGATTGATCCCTACCTGACCGACGCATTCGCCAGTTTCGCTGAGCTCCATCGTCAGCGCTCCGTGGCCGAAAAGCTGCCAGAGAACGACGTCGTGACAGAACATCCCCCACGCCGCGCGCAGATCGAACGGGCCGCCCATTCCGAGCGATCGCGGCGACGCCATCAACTGCGCATAGGCGGCGAAATCGTCGATATCTGGCATGCGGAGCCTGAGACGCTCGGTTCGGATGGTCATCGCGCCCGTTTCGGACATCTCGCCGCCTTCTCTGTCAGCTTGGTTTTGAAGTTTCGGCCGTTGAACGGAATATCCTAGCTTTCAAATGCCGGGGCGAATTGCAACGTCCCGCTTGGCCGGGATCCGCGAAAAACAATCCGCTGCACGAGCCGCGTATCGAGGTCGAGATACTTCAGTTGCCCGTCGCTGCTGAAACCGACACGGCTATAGATGTCGGGATTGCCGATCAACGCGCATCCGCTGGCACCCATCTCGTTCAGCAGTTCGAGACCTCTTGCAATCATCGCCTTACCGATGCCTTGCCGTTGTCTCTCCGGCTTGACCGATATCGGCCCCAGCCCGAACCAGCCATCATGCGCGCCGTCGATCGTGACCGGGGAAAACGCGACATGCCCCAGGATCTCGCCGTGCTGCTCTGCGACCAGCGATATTGTCAGATCACCGTTTTCACGAAGTCTTCGAACAATCTCCGCTTCCGTCCCGTCGCTGTAAGACATCGGCTTGAAGGCGGTCGAGGTCAGATCATGGATCGCGTCGAAATCCTCCGGCGTTTCGTCTCGGATAAGCATCACGGTCAATTCCTCGGGCGCGTTGTAGCGTATAAATAACGTCTTATCCTATTGAAACGAAGTGTCGTAGACCCACGCGAATCTCGCGCGAATCGGTTGCCCCTCTTCCGCAGAGGATTTTCCGAGGCTATAGACGGARAGGCGTGGGCACCGTCCTGCTGATCGAAACATCGAAGCGTGAAATCTCTGCCGGCACCGTCCGAAGGGTGTGAGCGTCTTCGCAACCAGAGGTTCTGCGATGAATAATATCGCCGATCACGGTGTTCGTTTCGGACGAATTGCCGCCATGCTGCCAGTCAAGGACATGACCAAAGCCTACGATTTTTATGCCAATGTCCTCGGCTCCCAGAAAATATTCGAGAACGGAAATCCTGTCGGCTTCATGATCCTGAAGCGTGATCGCGGGGAGCTGCATCTCACCTTGCAGCCGAGCCACAAGGCTGCGGACTTCAATGTTGCGCACCTGATGGTGGACGATGTCGATGCCCTGCACACGGTTTGCCGGCAATACGGGTTAAGAATCATCAAAAGCCTTCAGCACAAGAACTACGGATTGCGGGCATTCGTGTTTGAAGATCCCGACGGGAACCGCATCGACGTCGGTCAACCGATCTAGCCCGATCGCCGCAATTGGATGCCTTGCAGACTATCCGATCGGGCCTGCGCAGGGAGCGCCACCCCAGCGGATCGTAGATGGAGAATTTGAGGGCACAATGACGAAAAAGCCCGGCGCGACGGCCGGGCTTTTCCTCGATCTCTTCTCAGCGACCTCAGAAGGTCGACGCACCGCTGCCCCAGGGGCCGTGGTGAAAATCCTTGCCGTCCAGGCGGTCGAAACCGTGGGCGCCGAAGAAGTCGCGCTGCGCCTGGATGAGGTTTGCCGTTCCCCTGCCCTGGCGATAGGCGTCGAAATAGGTCAGCGCCGAGGTCAGCGCCGGAATCGGCAAGCCGGCGGCAATCGCGGCACCGACGACGCGGCGTAGCGCCGGGATCGATTCCTTGACCATGTCGGAGAAGGCAGGCGTGACGATCAGGTTGGCAGCATCCGGCGCCTTGGTGAAGGCCGAGGTGATCTCGTCGAGGAACTGCGAGCGGATGATGCAGCCGGCGCGCCAAATCCTGGCAATCGTCGGCATCGGCAGCGACCAGTTGAACTCGCGCGATGCTTCCGCCATCACCGCAAAGCCCTGCGCATAGGCGCCGATCTTGGCGGCAAACAGCGCCAGTTCCAGATCCTTGTTGAGTTCGGGGCCGTAAGCGATCGGGAAGGACACAGCCTGCGTGCCGAAGATCTTTTCAGCGGCTTCGCGCTGCGACTTCATCGAAGAGAGGCTGCGGGCGGCGACGGCGGCTTCGATCGCCGTTGCCGGAATGCCCATATTCTGCGCCTCGATCGCCGACCACTTGCCGGTGCCCTTCTGGCCTGCCTTGTCGAGGATCATGTCGACCATCGGCCCGCCGGAGACCGGATCAGTGGCCGCAAGCACCTTCTCGGAGATTTCAATCAGGTAGGAGTTCAGCCGGCCCTTGTTCCATTCGCCGAAGATGCCGGAGATTTCTGAGGCGCTCTTGCCGAGGCCGTCGCGCAGGATGCCGTAGATTTCGGCGATCATCTGCATGTCGGCATATTCGATGCCGTTATGGATGGTCTTGACGAAATGGCCGGCGCCGTCATTGCCGAGCCAGGCGACGCAGGGCTCGTCATTGTAGCGGGCGGCAATCGATGTCAGCACCTTCTCGACGCGCTTCCAGGACTCTTCTGTGCCGCCGACCATGATCGACGGGCCGTGGCGCGCACCTTCTTCGCCGCCGGAAACACCCATGCCGATGAAGGTCAGATCGGTATTCTTCAGCCGGTCGAAGCGGGCGACGGTGTCGCGGAAATTGGCGTTGCCGGCATCGATCATGATGTCGCCCTTGGAGAGATGCGGGCGCAGCAGCTCCATCTGCTGGTCGACAGGCTCGCCCGCCTTGATCATGATGATGATCGGACGCGGCGGCCGGATCGCATCGACGAACTCTTCGATCGTCTTGCAGGGAATAATCTGCTTCTTCAGATCGCCGGCGCTTTCGTAGAATTCGTCGGTTTTCTCCGGCGTGCGGTTGAACACCGCGATTTTATTGCCTTTCTCCGCGATGTTGAGCGCCAGGTTGGAGCCCATGACCGCAAGACCGATCAGTCCGATTTCTGCCTTTTCCACGACAAACCTCCGATGTGTCATTTGGACCGGTGTTGTGGCACTGTCTCGGTCAAACGGCAAGTCTCGCAAGGGTCTAATCGGTTCGCAAAAGCCAATGAAATGAAGCTTGCAATATCGCCGCTTGTCCGACAACCCGCCGGCTGGCGCCTACTCCGGAAACCCTAGTTTTTTTCGTGCGCCCCGCCCGCAATGCCCTATCTGTTATCATCAGTGCCTCGGGAGATATCGCATTGGCATCGGGAAGACGAAAAGATACGGCTCTCCTGGCGGCCCGCGCCGGCTGCTACCGCGAGTCTATGCCGCCGCCGGCGCTGCGACGCCATTTCAGCCGCCTCTGGTCGCATGCGCTTCATGACGGACCGCCGGCAATGGTGGCGATCGTGCCTGACGGCTATTGCGATCTCCTCTGGATCGACGGCCGGCTGGTTGTCGCCGGTCCCGACAGGACAGCGTCCTTTCCCGTCATCCGGCCGGGCGCGACAGTCATCGGCGCACGTTTTGCGCCCGGCGCCGCAGCACCCTGGCTGAAGACGCCGCTTTCGGCTCTGGTCGGCTGCTCGGTGCCCCTCGCTGACATCGGCCGGAAGGACACCGCCGAATTCGAAGCGCGRCTTGCGGATTGTCCCGACCCCTCGGCCGCCAGGGCGCTGTTTAGCCGCCTGCTCGAAGAGACCGCGCGCGATGAGGAGGAGCCCGCCCGCGATGCCGCCATGATCTTCGCCGCCGCCGACAACGCTCGCCCGGCGTCCAGCCTGCTCGAGCACCTCGGCATGAGTGAGAGGCAGCTGCGCCGCCGCTGCCACCACCATTTCGGCTACGGCGCAAAGACGCTGGAACGGATTCGCCGGTTCCAGCGTTTCCTCGACCTCTGCCACAGGTCGGGCGCGATGCCGCTTGCCCGCCTTGCTCTCGAAGCGGGCTTTGCCGACCAGCCCCACATGACACGCGAGGTCGGCGAGCTCTCGACGCTGACACCTGCCGTCATTCTCGACCAGCTCAGCATACGGCAAAGAGCCGATTGACCGTTTTGTTCAAGACGCTGCTGGCCGGTCTGTTATTCTGACGAAACCAAATGCCAGGGACCTGCAAGCCATGTCGACAATGCCCGCGAAAATCATCCACCTGTCGATAGAGCGCGACTGGCGCGACGTCTATGACTTCGCCGGCAAGCCGGAGAACATGCCGCTCTGGGCCTCCGGCCTTGCGACCGGCTTAGAGCCTCACGGCGCCGACTGGATCGCCCACGGCGCTCTCGGCAGCGTCAAGGTGAGCTTCGTTCCTGCCAATGAATTCGGCGTGATCGACCATACGGTGACGATCGAATCCGGCCTCAGGGTTTATAATGCTCTGCGCATCGTGCCGAACGGCGATGGCTGCGAGGTCATGTTCACGCTGCTGCGTCTGCCCGGCATGACCGACACGCAGTTTTCCGCCGATGCCGCCCATGTCGAGAAGGATCTCGCCATGCTGAAAGCCCTGATGGAGAGATAGATGGCCGAGAAGACAGAAAACCACGACCGCCGCATCGACTATGTCGAATTCAACGTCGCCGACATTGCCGCCGCCAAAGCCTTTTACGGCTCGGCCTTCGGCTGGCGCTTCACCGATTACGGCCCCAATTATTGCGAATTCGACGATGGCCGGCTGAAGGGCGGCTTTACCGATTTCGGACCCGTGCGGCCGGGCGGCGGCCCGCTGGTCGTCGTCTATGCCAGCGATCTGGAAGAAGTGCTGACCTCAGTCGAAAGAGCCGGCGGCACGATCTGCCGGCCGATCACCGATTTTCCCGGCGGCCGTCGCTTCCACTTCCTCGACCGCGATGGTTACGAGCTCGCCGTCTGGGCGGCGGCTTAGCCAGACTACCCAAGGCAGCCGAGTTGGTCAGGCTGCCTAAGGCTGCCGACCGGGATCAGGCAGCCTGCGACAGCCGATCGAGATCTTCCATGACGAGCAGGGCGCCAATCACCGTACCGCCCGCATCGCGCAGCGGCGACATGCGACAGCGCACCTGCCGCGATTTGCCGCTGCCGGCCGAGCGCTCATAGGAATAGTCGATCTGTTCGCCGGCAAAACAGGCATCGAGCTTATGCTTGGCGCATTCGGCAAACCGCTCCTCGCCGATGAATTCGGAAAGGTGGCGGCCGATGAGCTCCATCGGCTTCCTGTTGAGATGGGCGCTGTTGGCTGGATTGGAATAGAGGTAGCGATAGTCCCTTGTCAGCACCGCCACGCGATCCGGCAGGCTTTCAAGGATTACCGCGTTGAGGAACTGGCCATTGTCGGTATCAGGCACATAAGCCGGCGGCGGCTCGATGCGCACATCCTGCGGCGAAGGCACGCGCCAGTCCGGCCCATGCGCCCCGAAATAGCGGTCGAGCAGGTAGGAAAGCACCGACGTGTGCTCCGTGACGCTGGCGCTGTCGTCGGCATCCTGGCTGATCAGATGGCTCACAAACTGCAGTTGCATGTAAACTTCGAGCAGATTGACTGCCCGGTAGGCGAGGATTGCCTCGACCAGCGGCTCGACATGGCGGTCGAGCGCCGTGACGCGCTGGTCGTCGCCCAGGCGTATGGCTTCCTCGATTTGCACGCAACGCAAGGAAAAAGCTCGAAAAAGCTCCAGCAAGACGCCTCCACTCCCATTTTCCCAAGAGACGAGTCCGAAACCTCATATGGCTGCATTTCCCAAAAATGCGCCTTCCGGTAGACATTATTCGCGTCTTGGTGGTGACGGGTAACATGAAGTGCCCTCAGTTTCAATCCGAGAGCACCTGCCGCTTTTCACCGCTGATAAATGAGGGTGGACGTTTTTGGAGCATGATGCCGAAAGTGTGAGCGGTTTTCACGCGACATCGTGCTCTAATTATTTAATCATCCTGCTCTAAGGCGCGAGCGTCTGCTTGATTTGCCAGCGGTCGTGATACCAGAGCCACTGTTCCGGATATTCCCGCACCCAGCTTTCCACCTTGTCGTTGAGCAGCTGGGCGGCCGCCGGCAGGTCGAGATTGCCATTGGCGTCGCGCGGCATGTCCAGCCGTGGCTCGATTTCCAGCCGGTAGCGATTTCCCGGCAGACGGATGCAACGCGCCGGATAGACTTCGCAGTTGAACTGGCGCACCAGCTTTGGCAGCAGCGGATTGGTCTTCACGTCGCGGCGAAAGAAGGTGCCCTTCAGCCCCTTGCGGAATTTCTGATCGACCAGCACGCCGACGCCCTGACCTGCTTCCAGCTGACGGGCGAGCGCGAAGGAGGAGCCGGCATGCGAGGGCACCAGCTTGCCCATGCGCGCGCTCCGGAAGTCGAACACTTTCTTGGCGACATAAGGATTATTCGGCGGCCGAAAGAGCACGGTTACCGTGAGCCCGAAGGCGGCACCCGCCACCGGCAGCAGCTCAAAATTGGCGGTATGGCCGGTAAAGACGATGAAGGGGCGCGGATTGTCGCGCAGGTCGAGGAAGATAGGGATGCCCGACACCTCCACCCTGCCCGGCTCCGACTTTTCGGGATCATAGTCGAACAGCTGGTCGAGGAAGACGTATTCCGCAGCAAGCCGGCCCATATTGCCCCAACTGGCGAGCGCGATCTCCTCGATCTCGGCCTCGCTCTTCTCAGGAAAGGCGTTGCGCAGATTGGTCAGCATCAGTCTGTGGCGGCTGGTCAGCCGGCCGAGGCGGCGCATCATCCTGTCGGCGAAGCGGATCGCGCCATCGGCCGGAAACAGCTTCAGGAAATTCAGAAAGCCGAACATCATCTGCGCCACCAGCCATTGCTGGAAATTCCTGAGCGCCAGAACGATCCGGGTGATGAACAGCTTCACGCGGTCAATCCATCTTCAGGATGATCTTGCCGAAGATCTGGCGCGATTCCATCCGCTCCAGTGCCCGATCGATATCGCCGAAACTGACCTCGGTATCGATGACCGGATGGACGAGCCCGCGGCCCATCTTCTGCATCGCATCCGCCATGTTCTCCATGCGGCAGCCGAACGAGCCGAAGAGCTTCAGCTGCTGCTGGAACAGCATCATCAGGTTCATCTCTGTGGAAACACCCGAGGTCGAGCCGCAGGTGACGAGCCGCCCGCCCCGCTTCATGCAGAGCATCGAGCCTGCCCAGGTGTCCTTGCCGACATGTTCGAAGACGACGTCAACGCCCTTCTTCTTGGTGAGTTTGCGCACCACGCCCTCGAAACGGTCGGTGCGGTAGTTGATGACGTGATCGGCGCCGAGCGCCTTGGCCTTCTCGATCTTGTCGTCCGAGCCGACCGTGGTGATGACGGTGCAGCCGATCTTCTTGGCAAGCTGGATTGCCGCCGTGCCGATGCCGGAGCCGCCGGCATGGACGAGGATCGTCTCGCCCGGCTCAAGCTTGGCATTGTCGAACAGCATGTGCTCGACCGTGCCGAAAGTGACCGGAGCAAGCGCCGCGCCGATCGCGTCGACGCCGGGAGGAGCCGGCACCAGCAGGCGCGCCGGCAGGTTGACCTTCTCCTGCGCAAAGCCGTCGAGATGGAAGCCGTGCACGCCCGAGACATGTTCGCAGAGATTATCGCGGCCTTCGCGGCAGGGGCGGCAGAGGCCGCAGGTGCGCGCGCCGTAGATGGAGACGAGCTGGCCCGGCAGCACGTTGGCGACGCCCGGGCCGATCGATTCCACCACGCCGGAGGCTTCCGCACCGATGACCAGCGGCATCTTGCGCTTGGCGAATGCCATGCCGCGCCAGCCCCAGACGTCGATATGGTTGAGCGCCACCGCCTTGACGCGCAGCGTCACCTCGCCAGCGGCTGGAGCATCCGGTTCCGGCAGATCGGTGATCTCAAGCTTGCGGTCGTCGATCAGTTGCAAAGCGCGCATGGCAAAATCCCTCGCCTGAAGGCGTCATCTCGTCTCGAAAATTTGTCGGGAACCGCTTAAGCCGGTTCGAGCGCCATGACAAGGCTGGCATTCTGCCCGCCGAAGCCGAAGGAGTTGGAAAGCACGGCTGAAACCTGTGCTTCCCGCTTCTTGTTCGGCACGACATCGAGAACGATCGACGGATCGGGGTTGTTGTAGTTGATGGTCGGCGGCAGCGTTCCGGTCAACATCGTCTGCAGCGAGAACACCGCCTCGACGGCGCCCGCCGCCGTCAGCGTATGGCCGATCATTGACTTGTTCGACGAAACCGGAATCCCGACCAGCCGCTCGCCGAACACAGCCGACATCGCGCCATACTCCATCTTGTCATTCTCCGGCGTCGAGGTGCCGTGCGCATTGATGTAGCCGATGCCGCTCTCGTCGATGCCGGCATCGGCAAGGGCTGCACGGATCGTCGCGATTGCCGGGCCGCCATCGGGCGACGACCGGGTGCGGTGGAAGCTGTCGGCCTTGTCGCCGGCGCCTTTCATGATGCCGAGCACCTTGGCGCCGCGGGCGACAGCTGATTCCAGCGATTCCAGCACCAGGGTCGCCGCACCCTCGGCGATGACGAAGCCGTCACGATCCTTGCTGAATGGCTTGGAAGCCTTGGTCGGCGGATCGTTCTGCGTCGAAAGGGCTGACAGCAACGAGAATCGGATCAGTGCTTCGGCACTCAGCGATCCGTCGGTCGCGACCGTCAGCGCGCGATCCGTGCGGCCTTGGCGGATTGCCTCGATGCCAAGCTGGATCGCCGTGACGCCGGAGGCACAGGCTGTCGACAGCGTCACGGGAAGGCCGCGGGTGCCGAACCGGTCGGCAAGGCGCTCGGAAATCGCGCCGAACAGAGCCGCCTCATGGAAGGCTGGGTCCGGACGCTGGCGCAGCGCCGTCAGGAAACGCTCATAGGCATCACCCGGATGGTCGGAGGCCGGCGAACGGTCGGCAAGCTCGAAGCGCGCGCTCCATTCCGGCTCGATCGGCGGGGCGGCGAGGAATAGCGGACCGTTGAAATCACCGGAAAGGCCGGCATCGGCCAGCGCCTCGATCGTCGTCTCGCGCGCAAAGGCATAGGAGCGCTCGACGGCGTTCGGCACCGGAATGCCGATGAAATCGACGGTGCCGGCGATCCGCGTCGACAGGCCCTCGGTCGGGAAGCGGTTGATCTCGTGGATGCCCGACGTGCCTGACGAAAGCGCTGCCCAGTTGTCGCTGAGGCCCTGGCCGAGCGAGGTGATGATGCCCATGCCGGTAACCGCCACGATCGGACGGCCGAGGTGATCTCTATAAGCGGAAGCTGTCATATCTCTCACTCCTCACGCATCTGCGGAAAGAACGGCAACGCCCTCGCCGCGCTGGTGTCCGACCGTGGTCACGACGGCGGCGGTGGCCCCTGCCCGCATCGGCGCCTCATGGGCGGCATCGAAGGGCGGAACCTTGGCCTTGCCGTCGACGGCAAGGGCGGCGAGCGCAAGACCCAGCGTAAACTGCGTCTCAATCGTATGGCCGGTGACGCCGCCGAAGCCGCGGATCGCAAAGTCCGGCAATTGATGTTCGAGCACCGCCCGCTCACGGGCGGCAAGATCGTGCATGCCGGTCGATCCGGAAAAGATCGCCGTGCTTTCGGCCGCAAGCCCGGCAGCCGGTGCCAAAAGCCGCTCCAGCCGGACTTCGAGATTGCCGGAATTGCGGTTGCCACGGTCACCCTCGACCGCGTCGATGACCGCATAGATATGGGCGCCGCGGGCTTCGGCGTGTTTGCGCGATTCGAGCACCAGGAAGGCGCCTGCCGAACCGGTGATCATGCCGCCGCCGTCGCTCGGCTTGCGCGACCAGAGCGGCACCCAGTCGCCGCGCGCATGGGCGCCGATCGCTTCGGTGAGCAGGATCATATCCGGCCGTTCGGCCGCGAAGGCGCCTCCAACAAGCGCATGCGAGGATTCGCCTGATTTGATGCGGTAGAAGGCGGTCTCGACGGCGGATATGCCGGCCGCTTCCTCGCCCATGAAGGTGCGCGACGAGCCGGTGACCTTGTGCACGATCGAGATATTCCCGGCGAGCAGATTGGAAAGCTGGGCGAGGAACAGCGTCGGCCTGAGCTCCGTCGTCAGCTTCTCGTTGAGCAGCAGCTCGCGGTCATTGCGCTTCAGCGCTTCGTCGACGATTAGTGTGTCGACATTGATGTCACGCTCGCCGCCGCCGGCCGCCACGATCATGTCCATCGTGCCGCAGGCTTCGATATCATCCTTGAAACCGGCATCATCGAGCGCAAGGCCGGCGGCGAAGACGCCGATGCGCTGCCAGTTCTCCATCTGGCGCTGATCACCGCGCTTGGCGATCTGCTGCGACCAGTCGATCTCGGGCAGTGGATGCACCGGATAGGGCTTGAACTTCTCGATCTCGACGATCGCCTTCGGCGTGCTGGCGGCCGAAAGCAGCGCGATATGCGCATCCTTGCCGACGCCCTGACAGGTGACGATGCCGATGCCCGAGATGACGACGTCGTTTGCAGCCTTGCTCATCCAATCACTCCCTGCGCCGCGATCGCTTCGAGAAGCCCGATCTCGCCGGCACGTTTCTTCACGATATCGCCGAGCGGCACCTCGGAAAACGGCATAGTGCGGAGTTTCAGCTGCGCATCGCAGACCTTCTTGCCGCCGCTGGTGATTTTAGCCTTGGTGACCGCGAACCCCGAACCGTCATGCTCGAGCACCGCCTCGATGTCGAGCACGGCTTCCGGTTCAACGAAGGTGCGCATCTTGGCGCCGTCGACTGTCATCAGGAAGGGCATGGCGGCAAAATTGGTGACGGCAAGCACCAGCATGCCGGAGGCCTGCGCCATGGTCTCGATCAGGAGCACGCCGGGAACGAGCGGCATGCCGGGAAAATGACCCTCGAAGACGGGGCTCTGCGCCGGCACGACGGATCGCGCCCTAAGCGTGCCCTTCTTCAGGTCCACCGCTTCGACGCGGTCAATCATCTGGAAATATTCCAGCAGCATTCGGATCCTCCGGCCCGACGGGCCAGATCCGCCCGCCGGTGACGCCTACTTAGGAACAAAATCGCCCGGCCGCCATATTCAGGGCGGCAGGGCGTTCAAAAAAGACTGTTATATCGCTCAGGCCTTGGCTGCTTTGAGCTCGTCGATCTTGGCGCAGAGGTTCTTCAGCACGAAGTATTCTTCGGTGGAAACCTTGCCTTCATTGACTTCCTGCGTCCACTTTTCGAGCGGGATCTTGATGCCGAATTCCTTGTCGATCGCGAAGACGATGTCGAGGAAATCGAGGCTGTCGATACCAAGGTCGTCGATCGTATGGCTCTCCGGCGTGATCGTCGCGCGGTCGATCTCACTGGTTTCTGCAATAATGTCGGCAACTTTATCGAATGTAGCGGTCACGCGCTGTACCTCATGAAATGACGATTTAAACCCCCTCATAGGCAAATCCATTTCAAAAGCCAATGCTTTCGTCCCGGCGTTGGGGCAATTTGCCGGCTGGGTGTTGCCTAAACAGCAATGGAATGCCGGCCTTTGCCGTCACCCAAGGCGCGAGGCGATGCCGCTGCAGAGAACCCGTCTCGCCAGCGAGGGCGAAGAAGCCGTCCGAATCAACCCGCGGACGGCCTCATCTCGACGCCGCACTTTCAATAACAGCCAGGGCACGCAAACTTTGATCTGGATCAAATCGCGATCCCGGCGAAATTGATAATCATCAAGCCGCGCTGGAAGAAATCGGGATAGCCGAACCCGCAATCGCGGCGTAATCGTCTAGGGCATGCCCGGCATGCGCAGCTACGCCCGGCACATGCGGATTTCGAAGGGATCAGGATATGGACGTCGCACATAGTGGGGTTCTCGAGGTTGGTATCCCCGTCGCCTGCCGTTCCTGCCAGGCGCGGCACGGCGTCGTCTGCGGCGTACTGTCGAGCGGTCAGTTGAAGGACCTCGGCCGCCACTCGCTGCGCCGCAAGGTCGATGCCGGCTGCGAGATCATCGCACAAGGGTCGGAAAGCTCTTTCTATTCGAACATCATGCGCGGGGTGGTGAAGCTCTGCAAGGTGATGCCGGACGGGCGCCAGCAGATCGTCGGCCTGCAATTCGCTCCCGATTTCGTCGGCAGGCCCTTCGTGCGCGAAAGCACGCTGTCGGCCGAGGCTGCGACCGATGCCGAAATCTGCGTCTTCCCGCGCAGCCTGCTCGACCGCATGATATCGGAAACGCCGGAACTGCAGCGTAGCCTGCACGATCAGGCGCTGAAGGAGCTGGATGCGGCGCGTGAATGGATGCTGACGCTCGGCCGGCGCACCGCCGAGGAGAAGGTCGCAAGCCTGCTCCACCTCATCGCCACCCATGCCGAACCGCAAACCGCCACAAGCACCGCCTTCGACCTGCCGCTATCCCGCGCCGAGATCGCCGATTTCCTCGGTCTGACGATCGAAACCGTCAGCCGCCAGATGACCAGGTTGCGCAAGAGCGGCGTCATACGCATCGAGAACTTCCGGCATATCATCGTCCCCGACATGGATGAGCTGGAGAGGATGATCAGTGCGTAAACTGGGGTCAGCTGCCGATTTCGGGGGCAGGCGCTGATCTGAGATTAGCGCGTAAAACAGGATCCGATACCGAACCCGGATTCACGCGCTGATCCGAGATTAGCGTGTGATCACGACGCGGGTATTGGCAAGGCCGGCCTGCCGCGCCAGCGAGAAGAACTGCGCCGCATTGTCGGGATGCAGGCGAACGCAGCCATGCGAGGCCGGCCGACCCAGGCGTTTCAGGTCGAAGGTGGCGTGAACGGCGTAACCGCCGTTGAAGAAGACGGCAAAGGGCATCGGCGCGTTGTCGTATTTTCTGGAGCGGTGATCGCGCGACAGCCACTTGGCGCTCCACGAACCGGTCGGCGTGACATAGCCGTTGCGCGCGGTCGAAACCTTCCAGCGATACTTGACGAAGCCGTTCTCGGAAACGGTCATCATCTGCTTACCGATGCTGATATTGGCGACCAGCGTTGCTGCCTGAGCGGCAACGGGAGAAAACTGCAGCAATAAACTTGCGGCCGCAGCCGCCAAAATCGTCTTCATCATAGCCCTCTTCGAACTCGCGCAGCTTAATTGCGCCCTCACGAAAGAGAGACTACGGCAATACTTGTTATATTGCTTTAATCCGAATGGTAATCACAATTTTAACGAGCCAAAGCAGGAGCAAGCGCCGGAAGATAGTGGCACCTGCTCACTGGAGCTTGCGTGCCGCCGAAGGCTTCTTGAGCCCTTGGTAGGCCTTGTTCATCTTCTCGCGGATTGAGGCCATCGTGCCGAGATTATGCCCGCAGGCCGCACAGGTGATGATGTCGGTCTCCCGGATCTCGGGCCGCTCGAACTTCATCTTGGTGCTCTTGCACTTCGGGCACGGTAATTCAACCTGAACTGTCATCGCTCTACTTCCGGTCTGACGAGATATGAGGCGGTCGGAATAAACGTTTGAGCCTGACCTGTCCACTGGGGCATGCACGGCACAACCCTACAGAAAACACAAAAACAGCCCGAACGTAACACCGGCGAGCACCATGCAGCTGGCGTAGAACACCGATACGCCGTCCTCGATGTCGCCTGAGGTCGCCACGTCGCGGCCGGCGTCGTTGATCATCGGTTCACGCACGATGACGCCGCCATAGATGCGCGGCCCGGCGAGCTGGACGTTCAGCGCACCCGCCATGGCCGCCTCCGGCCGACCGGAATTCGGCGAGCGGTGTAAGGCCCCGTCCCGCATCGCCACGCGGATCGCTTCACGGCCCGCGCTTGTTCCCCGCCGGATCCAGGCGCCGGCGGCAATCAGCAGGATGGAGAGGCGAGCGGCCGGCCAGTTGGCGACATCGTCGAGCCGGGCGGCTGCCCAGCCGAAGTCGATGTATTTTTCAGACTTATGGCCGATCATCGAATCCGCGGTGTTCAGCATCTTGTAGGCGAAGAGCCCCGGCAGCCCGAAGATGGCATACCAGAGCGCCGGCGCCACAACGCCGTCGGAGAAATTCTCGGCAAGGCTTTCGATCGCCGCGCGGCAGACGGCCGGCTCGTCCAGCGTCTCGGGATCGCGTCCGACGATGCGGGAAACGGCGGCTCGTCCGCCGGCAAGCCCTTCGTGGCGTAAGGCGACAGCGACGGCCGCGACGTGATCGGCAAGGCTTTTTTGCGCCAGGAAGATCGCCACCAGCCCGGTCTCCAGCAAGATGCCGACAGGGCCGAACAGCGCGAAGAACCGGTTGAACACGAAGCCTGCGGCCACCGCCAAAAGAAGCAGCGCCAGGATGGCGGCAATACCGTTCATTCGGCGTTGCGAGCCCGTGAGGCTTGCCGGGTTGAGCTGCCGCTCGGCATAGGAGATCGCCGCGCCGAACATGACAACGGGATGCGGCATCCGCGACCACAGCCATTGCGGATCGCCGGCGATCCGGTCGAGCAGCAGCGCCAGAAGCAGTACGAGAAGGTTTTCGTCGATCGTCATCGCTCAAATCTCTGAAGGGCTTCGCCAAGCCGCCTGTCTGCCGCCGGATCGGGCGGCAGCCCGAAACGCAGCCACTCCGGCGCATAGTCGAACTTGCGGACGAGAATATGATGGCGGCAGAGATGTGTGTAAATGTCGTCGGCTCTCGCATCGGCGACAAGGGTGAAGAGCGCCGTGCCTCCTGAAAGCTGCAACCCGGCGCCCGTCAGCACCCCATGCAGGCCGGCGCAGCGTTCATTGATGCGGCCGCGAATCGGAGAAACGTCCGAGCGCAGCAGCGAAGCTGCAATCGAAAGAGCCGGGCCGGAGACCGCCCAGGGGCCGAGCCAGTCTTCGAAACGCGCGAGAATATCGCTGCGCGCAATCGCAAAACCGAGCCGCAGGCCGGCAAGCCCGAAGAACTTGCCGAAAGAACGAAAGATCACCAGATTGGAAAGCTGCGGCGCGCGGGATGCAAGGCTGAGCGCCGGATCGGTATCGCCAAAGGCTTCGTCGACGACGAGAAGTCCGTCCGCTGCCTTCATCCTGTCGTGCAGGGCAATCAGCGTTTCGGCCGGCCATATCAACCCATCAGGATTGTTCGGATTGACGACGACAGCCAGCCGATGTCCGGCTCCGATCGCGGCAATATCGTCGACCGCATCGACGGCAAAACCGGCCGAGGCGAAGGCGCGCGCATACTCGCCATAGGTCGGCGATACCACGGCAACCCTGTTGTCCGTCACGGCAACCCTGTTATCCGTCACCGCGACACTGTTGTCCGTGCCGCCAACCAGCCTATCCGCCTCGACGAGGCGCGGCAGAAGCTGGATGACCGACTGCGTACCTGGCACCGGCAGCGGCAAGATCTCGCCGCTGCGGTAATGATCTCGCGCCGCACGCCTTGCCTCATCGAGGAGATGCCGGTCCGGCAGGCGATGCCAGGCCCTTGCCGGAATGTCAGGCAGGGCGACGGGGCACGGATTGATGCCCGTGGAAAGATCGAGCCAATCTTCCGGTCTACCGCCGAAGGTAGCGGCAGCGGCGGTGATGCCGCCGCCGTGGACGATCGGTGCGCTCATCCTGCAGCTCCGGCAAGATCGATCAGATGCATGTAGGAGCCTGCCACCTGGTCGCGCCTGAGACCAGCGGCGCCCAGATCGGTTCCGAGCGCATCCTGCACCTGAAAAAGCCGTTTGCCCTCGCCCTCGGAAACGACGCTGGAATAGTGGAATTCATGGGCCGTCATCATCCGAGCAAAGAAGGCGCCGTCGAGGGGCACAACACGGCGATAGCCGAGATGGCGCTTTCGCTCGGCATAGGTGGTGACGACGGGCAGCAGGCCGAGCATTTCATGGCGATGCCCCTTTGCATCGATCAAGCCCTCGCCAAGCACCATGTAGCCGCCGCATTCGCCATAGATCCGGATGTCGCGCGCTGCCGCATCGAGCATGCCGGCGCGGAAATTCTGCGCCTCTGCCAGCCGCCCGGCATGCAGCTCGGGATAACCACCGGGCAGATAGATCGCATCGGCATCACCAGCCGGCGCCTCGTCGGCAAGCGGCGAGAAGAAGGAAATCGCAGCACCCCGGCGGCGCCAGCCGAGCAGCATATGCTCGTAGGAAAAGGCAAAGGCGACATCGCGCGCCACGGCGATGCGGGCACCCAGTGGCGGCAACCGGTCGATATTGGCGGCCGACGGCCGGTTGAGCCCCTGCCTGGCGATGCGCAGCAGGAATTCGAAATTACATTCCTCGGAGACGGCATCCGCCGCATGGTCGATGAAATTGTCGAGGGTTGCGTGTTCGCCGGCCTGGACGAGGCCGAGATGGCGCTCCGGCAGGGAAAGCGCCTTGTCGCTGCCGATGACGGCGATGACAGGCATCCGGATAGCTTCGAGCGCCTGCCGCAGCATCGCCTCGTGCCGGTCGCTGCCGACCTTGTTGAGGATGACGCCAGCAACCCGCACATCGGCACGGAAACCGGCAAAACCAGTAACCAGCGCCGCCACCGACTGCGACATGCGCGAAGCATCGACGACCAACACCACGGAAAGCCCAAGCTGGGCCGCCAGATCGGCCGCCGTCCCCCTTCCGTCGGCCGCCCCATCGAAAAGCCCCATCATCGCCTCGATGACGAGGATGCGGTCGCCGGAACGGTGAAGGGCCGCATTGGCCGAGATCAGCTCCGGGCGCATCGCCCAGGGATCGAAATTCAGACAGAGCGTGCCGCTCGCTGCCGCATGGAAGGCGGGATCGATATAGTCAGGGCCGGCCTTGCCGGGCGCGACCGCGATGCCGCGCCGGCGAAGCGCTCGGAGCAGCCCGAGCGTTACCGTCGTCTTGCCGGCACCGGAGGAAGGGGCTGCGATCAGGAGGCCGCTCATGCCCGCACCTTGCCGGACCGGCGGAATGGATCGGGTTGTAGGCGCCGCCCCGCCAGCGCACCAAGCCAGTCGAGCGAGGCTCGGAGCCGGACCACCTCACCGACGACGACCACCGCCGGCGGCTCCAGCCCGGAGACAGCGACGGCCTCGGTCGCCTCCCCGAGCGTCGTTTCCAGCACCTGTTGCCGGCCAGTGGCCGCATTGCAGACGAAGGCGACGGGTTCCGACGCCAACCGTCCCGCGGCGATCAGCCGGGCGCTGATCTCGGCGATATGCTTCATCGCCATGTACATAACGATGACGGGCGAGCCCTGGCCTATCGCCTCCCAGTTGATCCTGTCGGGCACGATGCCGGACGAATCATGGCCGGTGAGGAAGGTCACGGCATGGTTGATGTCGCGATGCGTCACCGGGATGCCGGCATAGGCGAGCCCGCCGATACCGGCGGTGATGCCGGGCACGATGCGGAAGGGGATGTTGTGCTCGACCAGCGTCAGCGCCTCTTCGCCGCCGCGACCGAAGACGAAAGGATCGCCGCCCTTCAGCCGCAGCACTCGCTTGCCGGCGCGCGCAAGCTCCACCAGCCGCAGCGAGATGTCGCGCTGCTTCGCCGAAGGCTTGCCGCCGCGTTTACCGGCATATTCCACAAGCGTTTCCGGCCGCGCCAGCGCCAGGCATTCCTCGTTGACCAAAGCGTCGTGCACGATGACGTCGGCCTCGGAAAGCGCCTTGGCGGCGAGCAGCGTCAAAAGCCCGGGATCGCCGGGACCGGCGCCGACGAGCCAGACGCTGCCCGGCTCAAGCGCCGGAAAATTGGAGAATGCGGCATCGATCATCCTGCTGATCTAGGCCCCGCAAAGGGCAAGGTCAACGCCGCGCCCATCGCCTCACTTGAAGTTGCTGAGAAGATCATGAATCACTTTGTGAAGCGTCGGATTCAAATCCTCGGAGAACCCGTACAACGCAATGAATATATTACAATATATCCCGAAGGCCGGCCGCGATGCTGCCGGCCCTCAAGCGTGTCAGGCTGCAAGCAGCGTATTACGGATGAGGTCCAGGACCCTTTCCGACTCGATGCCTGTGCAGACGATCTGGCTCGGCAAGCCATCCCAAGCGCCATCAGGCGGAAAACGCCGCCCATCTGGCCTGACGATCGTCTGGCCATCGGCGATGCCGCCGCAGACGACACGCACTGCACCCGATATTGACGAGAACAGCTCCGGCACCACGACATAGACGCAGGCGCAGCTGTCATGCACCATCATGCCGTCTTCAACCGCGTGCTTGTAGAAATCGATGTAGGACTGCGAGAGTGCGTCGAGCTGCTTGACCGCCTTGTCGCCCATAGCCGCCATATCGCCGAGATAGCTGCGGCTCATCGTGGTGATCGCGGTGACGTCGAGGCCAATGACGGCCACCTTCCAGGGCGCGGTCATGACGATGTCGGCAGCCTCAGGATCACCGTGGATATTGGCCTCGGCGACGGGCGAGACATTTCCCGGCACATAGAAATTGCCGCCCATGATGACGACGTCCTTGGCCAGCGTCGCAATCTCGGGATCCTCCTTCAGCGCCAGCGCCAGATTGGTCATACGRCCAACGGCGACGAGCCGCACTTCGCCCGGGTGGGCGCGCACCGTGTCGATGATAAAACGATGCGCCGGGCGCGGATCGAGCGGCAGGTCGATCGTCTCGGGCACGTCGATATCACCGAGGCCGTTCTCGCCATGCACCATGGCGGGCCATGGCCGCTCCGCGCGCGAGGAATCGATAGTGACGCTGGCGCCTTTGGAAACGGGTGCCGGTATATTCCATTCACGCTTGAGGAAGAGCGCATTGCGCGTCGTCGTCTCGACCGAGGCGTTGCCGAAGACCGTGGTGATGCCGAGAAGGTCGATTTCGGGATGACGATGCAGGAAGAGAAGCGCCATGGCGTCGTCGACGCCAGGGTCGGTGTCATAGATGACCTTGTGCATGAGATATCCTCTAGATGTGAACCGTGAAGCTGCCGGACGGTGCCGCGAATTGGCGCCACCATAACGCCCACTAGGCTTTCTGCAACCCGCTGCGGGCAACTGCCGCCGTCGCATGCGCAGATTTGATCTTGGCGACAGCAAGCTCGGCATCCGGCCCCGCAGCCGCCAGCGCAGCTGCCTCGGCGACCCCATGGCAGCCGACGCGGGCAAAGACGATCGCAGAGGGATTCGCGAGCCGCGGCGTCTCCTCCTCCAGCCGCAGCGCATCGAAGAAGACGCCAGGCACGGAAAAATGCGCAGCAACCGCAAGGATCGCCGGCTCCAGTCTTCGGCTGTCGATCGAGGCGATGGCTGCGAGTTCCGCCGCGCCGATACCGGCTACGTCGAGCGCCTCGATCGCAAGCGCCAGCACCTCGGCAGGCGACGTCCCGCGCTCGCAGCCGAGGCCGAGCACGTGGTGCCTCGCCGTATCGAAAGAGAGATCGCTCATGGAAACCGTCGAATGCGCCCTGCCCGTGTCGTTGCAGCCATTGCAGCTTGGCGCGGCAAATGCAACAAGGCCGTCTGAAGTCCCTCCCCCGGAATACCACCTTGCCCGATATCGCTTTCCATCTGCTTCCGCTGCTCTGCGCGGCGGCCTTTTTTGCCGGTTTCGTCGATTCCATTGCCGGCGGCGGCGGCCTCATCACCGTTCCCGTCATGCTGATCGTAGGTATTCCACCACTCCAGGCCCTCGGCACCAACAAGGTGCAGTCTCTCTTCGGCGCCGCCTCGGCCACGATAGCCTATGCCCGCAGGGGCCATGTGCAACTTGCCGAACAACTGCCGATGGCGCTGATGGCCACCATGGGCGGCGCGCTCGGCGCGGCACTCGCGACGATCGTTCCAGGCCAGGTGCTGCAGGCCATCATGCCGGTACTCCTGGTGGCGATCGCCGTCTTCTTCGCCGTCAAGCCGAACCTCAACGACCTCGACACCCACCGCCGCATGACTCCCTTCGCCTTCGGTCTGACGCTGGTACCTGTCATCGGCTTTTATGACGGCGTCTTCGGCCCCGGCACGGGCTCCTTCTTCATGTTGGCCTTCGTCACGCTCGCCGGCTTCGGCATGCTGAAGGCGACGGCCCACACCAAGCTTCTCAATCTCGGCTCGAATTTCGGCGCGCTAATCGTCTTCGCAAGCTTCGGCGAGATACTCTGGAAGATCGGCCTGTTGATGGGTGTCTGCCAATTCCTCGGCGCGCAGCTGGGCTCGCGGCTTGCCATACGCATCGGCGCAAAGCTCATCAAGCCGCTGCTTGTGATCGTCTGCGTCGCCCTTGCGGTAAAGCTGCTCGCCGACCCGGCAAATCCGCTGCGCCTGTGGCTCGGCGTCTGACCCAAACCCTCGACCATCTTCCATTACCTCTGGCGTAATTGATAAGGTGCACCGCCTTCCCGCATGATCGGGCTGCCTGGAACTGATGGGCGATCAGAAGGAGATGACCCGATGAACGAAGCAAACACCAACGCAGAGCGCTATCTCGCCATCTGGAATGAGACGGATGCCGCTCGCCGCCGCGCTCTCATCGCCGAGAGCTGGAGCGAAGCCGCAACCTATATCGACCCACTGATGCGCGGCGAAGGCCATGAGCAGATCAATTCGCTGGTCGAGGCCGTGCAAAGCCGCTTCCCCGGCTTCCGCTTCGCCCTGATCGGGGCGGCCGACGGCTACGGCGACAACCTGCGCTTCTCCTGGGGCCTCGGCCCGGAAAATGGCGCAGCGCTGATAAAGGGCACGGATTTCGCCGAACTCCAAGGCGGCAAGCTGAAATCCGTCCGCGGGTTCATAGATTTGCTGCCGGAAGCCGCCTGATGACGCCGACCGCCCGCTCGCTTGGAGACCATTTGCGCGAATGGCGCCAACGTCGCCGCATGAGCCAGCTCGAGCTCGCGCTGGAGGCGGAGATCTCGCAGCGCCATCTGAGCTTCATCGAGAGCGGGCGCTCGACACCGAGCCGCGACATGCTGCTGCATCTTGCCGAACGGCTCGACGTGCCCCTTCGCGATCGGAACCCGCTGCTGCTCGCGGCGGGTTTCGCTCCTGTTTTTGCCGAACGCGCGCTCGACGATCCCGCAATGGAACCGGCCCGTCTCGCCATCGACATAGTGCTGAAAGGGCACGAGCCCTTCCCAGCAATCGCCGTCGACCGCCATTGGACACTCATCGCGGCCAATGCGGCCATCGCTCCGCTGCTCTCAGCCGTTGCTGACCAGGCTCTGCTCACGGCACCCGTCAACGTACTGCGCCTCAGCCTGCATCCACAAGGATTGGCGCCCCATATCAAAAACCTTTCCGAGTGGCGCGCCCACCTTATCGGCAGGCTGCGCCAACAGTTCTCGGCTTCGGGCGATCCAATGTTGGACAAGCTTTTGAAGGAGTTGTTGTCCTATCCAGCGCCTAAAACTGCTGGCGAGGTCCATACCGACTATGCCGGCATCGCCGTTCCCCTTCAGCTTTGGACCAAGGCTGGCTTGCTTTCCCTGATCTCGACAACAACGATCTTCGGCACGCCCGTCGACATCACTTTGTCGGAACTCGCGGTCGAATCTTTCTTTCCGGCGGATGAGGAAACGGCTGCCATCCTGCGCAGCCTCGCGCTCAACTGACCGTCTCAAAACTCGACGCCCGGTTGGCCCTTGATACCGGAGCGGAAGGGATGTTTGACGAGTTCCATCTCGGTCACCAGATCGGCGATTTCGATCAGTTCTTCCTTGGCGTTCCGGCCGGTCAGCACGACATGCGTCATGGCGGGCTTCTCGCTCTTCAGGAAGGCGACGACATCGTTGATGTCGAGATAATCGTAGCGCAGCGCGATGTTGATCTCGTCGAGCAGCACCATGGAATTACTTTCGTCGCGGATCAGTTCCTTGGCCTTTTCCCAGGCGGCCGCGGCTGCGGCGACGTCGCGGGCGCGGTCCTGCGTTTCCCAGGTGAAACCCTCGCCCATCGTGTGGAACTGGCAGAGATCGGAGAAATGCTTCTCGATCAGGTCGCGTTCGCCGGTCCACATCGCGCCCTTGATGAACTGCACGACGGCCGACGGCTTACCGTGGGCGATATGGCGGAAGATCATCCCGAAGGCGGCTGATGACTTACCCTTGCCTTTGCCGGTATGGACGATGATCAGGCCCTTGCCGTCGGTCTTGGTCGCCATGATCTTGTCGCGCGCGGCCTTCTTCTTCGCCATCTTCTCGGCGTGGCGGGCGTCGTCCTTGCCGCTCCCGGCTTCTCCGATCTCGCTGTTCGTGGTCTCGTCGCTCATTGGTTCACCTCATTCTGTTGTCTGGCGGCCAGGTCGAACCGGGCCGAATTGCTGCGCGGCGTCCAGAGACTGCGGTCGATTGCTTCAAGCAGCCGCTCCTTCATCTCGTTATATGCAGCCGGATTCTTCTCGATCATGAAATCGCGCACGCCGGCATCGGCGACGAAGGCCTGATAAACGGCCTCGAAATGATGCGCGCCGACCGCACCCGTCGTCGCCGAAAAAGCGAAGAGATAGTCGACGGTGGCGGCAATCTCTGCCGCTCCCTTGTAGCCATGGCGCATAACGCCTGCGATCCATTTCGGATTGACGACGCGCCCGCGCACGACGCGGCCGATCTCCTCTTCCAGCGAGCGGATCACCGGATTTTCCGGCCTGGAATGGTCGTTATGATAGATCGAAGGGCGCGCGCCGGCGAGCTGCTCGGCGGCGGCGGCCATGCCGCCCTCGAACTGGTAATAGTCGTCGCTGTCGAGCAGGTCGTGCTCGCGATTGTCCTGGTTCTGGATCACAGCCTGCACCGAGCGCAGCCGCTCCTCGAACAAGCCGCGTTCGGCCCTGCCCTCCTCGCCTGCGCCATAGGCATAGCTGCCCCAGACGAGATAGGCCTCGGCGAGATCGGCGCGCCGCTCCCAGCCCTTTTCATCGATCAGCGCCTGCAGGCCGGCGCCATAGGCGCCGGGCTTCGAGCCGAAGACGCGGTAACCCGCCCGGCGCTTTGCCGAGACTTCGTCCAGACCGACGGCGCCAAGCCTTGCCGCCTCGCCGCGCATGCGTGTTGCGATCGGATTGTCGGCCTCGTCCTCTTCAAGCGCGCCGACGGCACGGATTGCCTTGTCGAACAGCGCGATCTGCTCGGGAAAGGCATCGCGGAAGAAGCCGGAAATCCGGAGCGTCACGTCAACGCGCGGCCGCCCGAGCATCGCCGGCGGAATGATCTCGTAGCCGGTGACACGGCGCGAACTCATGTCCCAGAGCGGCTTGACGCCGATCAGCGCCAGCGCCTGGGCGATATCGTCGCCGCCGGTGCGCATGTTTGACGTGCCCCAGGCCGTCAACCCGAAGGAGACAGGCCACTCGCCATGATCCTGCACATAGCGGCGCACCAGCAGTTCCGCCGATTTTTTGCCGAGCTCGTAGGCGGCCGGCGTCGGCACGGCGCGGCTATCGACCGAATAGAAATTGCGGCCGGTGGGCAGCACATCGGGCCGCCCGCGTGTTGGTGCCCCGGAGGGTCCGGGCGCCACGAACCGGCCGTCGAGCCCTTTTAGCAAACCTTCGATCTCGGCCGGGCCACAGGCGAGGATGGAGGGTTTGAGGCGGATCTCGATCTCGGAGAGCACCGCCCGTGTCGCCTTCCAGTCCTCGGGGCATTTGCTCTCGCCGGAAACGAACTTCGCCGAGAGTAGTTCGATGCGCTCGACAGTGTCTCCGTTGGTTCGCCATGGGGCATCGAGAACATCTGCGAGGATGTCAGGACGTGGACCGGCCCAAACGGCAGCCATGTCGGTGTCGAGAGGGTCGAAGGAGGAGGCACCCCGCACGCCGCCGCCCAATCCCGCATCCGCCGCGATCGCCCGCTGCAAACTCGCATCACCGCCCTCGCCCAGCCCGCGCGGCACCCGCGCCAGCGCCACGGTCAGGTCAGTCAAGAGCCGTCCTTCAGGCGAGACCCCGAACACATGCAGTCCATCGCGGATCTGCATCTCCTTGAGGTCGCAGAGATAGGCGTCGAGCTTCTTCAGCGCCTCGCCCTCGCTTTCGCCGCTCGCGATACCGGCATCACGGTCGAGGCCGATATCGGCAACGAGCTCGAGGATCTGGCGGCTGAGCAGCCGGATACGGCGGGGATCGCCGCCCGACGCCTCGTAATATTCGTCGACCAGCGCCTCCAGATCCTTCAGCGGCCCGTAGCTTTCGGCTCGCGTCAACGGCGGCGTCAGATGATCGATGATGACGGCCGCACTTCGGCGCTTGGCTTGCGTGCCCTCGCCCGGATCGTTGACGATGAAGGGATAGAGATGCGGCAGCGGCCCGAGGATCGCCTCGGGATAACAGCTTTCTGACAGCGCCAGCGCCTTGCCCGGCAGCCATTCGAGATTGCCGTGCTTGCCCATATGTATGACGGCATGCGCGCCGAACTCGCGGCGCAGGAAAGCGTAGAAGGCGAGATAACCGTGCGGCGGCACGAGATCCGGCGAATGATAACTCTCTTTCGGATCGATATTATAGCCGCGTGCTGGCTGGATGCCGACGAGCACCTCGCCGAAGCGCGCAAAAGGCAGGGCGAAGACGCTTTCGCGAAAATACGGATCATCTTCGGGATCGCCCCAGCGGGCTCTCACCTCATCCTGAATCTTACTGGGAAGCGATTCCAGGAAGCTGTTGTACAGACTCAGGGAAAGCGTCTCGCGGATGATCTTTCCGTCGGAACCGGAATTGGTCGGTCCTTCCATCAGGTGGCGGATCAGCGCATCGCCGTCGGCGGGAATCTCGGCGACCGGATAACCCGCCGATCGCATGGCGCGAAGCACCTCGACGGTGCCGGCCGGCGTATCCAAGCCGACGCCGTTTCCGAGCCGGCCGTCGCGGTTCGGATAGTTCGCCATGACGAGCGCGATGCGCCGGTCGCCGGCGAAAGTCTTCCGCAGCCGCGCCCAATTGGCGGCAAGCTCAGCCGTATAGCGCACCCGGCCGGCATCGGCCTGGCTGGCGACGATGTTCGTCTCGACCAGCGCATCGTAGCGCGCCGCCGTCTTGAAGGAGACCGCCCGCGCCAGCACCCGGCCATCGACTTCAGGCAGTGCCACGTTCATGCCGAGATCGCGCGCCGACAAGCCCTGCGGAGAAGCCGCCCATGCCTCCTTCGACGAGGCCGACAGGATCGCCTGCAGCACGATCGCCTCATTCGCTTCCAGCACCGTCGGCTGCCGGTCCGCACCCGGTGCCGAGACCGCAAAGCCCGTCGTGTTGATGACAACGTCGGGTTTCAGCGCCGAAAACACGCTTTCGAGAATGCCGGTGGAGATGGGATCCTTGAGGCTATAGGCAAAGACCGGCAGCGGCCGGAGGCCGAGTGCGGCCAGCGCCTCGACAAGCGCTTCGATCGGCCCGGTCTCGCCGCTCTGCACCAGGGCGCGGTAGAAGCTGATGGCGACTGTAGGGGATTCAAATCCCTCCTCCGCTACCATCCCCGCACCCGAAGACATATCTAAAACGACCCGCCGCCACTCCTCGACCCCGATCAACCCCCGCCCCGGCCACCAAATACCTGCCTTCATCAAAGGCACAGCCGGTGCCGGCTTATCTGTGCCCGACAGCATCGCCCCGGCATAATCGAGAAACGCCCGCGCATTAGCATCGCCGCCCTCGATCAGATAGGCCCAGAGCGCGTTGAGATCGTCGAGATCAACATTGGAGAAAGGAACCAGCCCCGCATCTGGCCTGGCATCACCCGGCAAGACCGCAATCAGTGCACCGGCGCGAGCCGCAGCCGCATGCAGCGCTTCCAGCGCATAGTGGAAATAGCTGGCGCCGCCGAGCGCACGCACGATGATCAGCTTCGCATGCCGCGCGGTGCGCTCGACATAGGTATCGACCGACATCGGATGCTTGAGGCTCATCAGACTGGCGAGCCTCAGCGAAGGTGCTGTCCGGCGATCGCGATGGGCGGCTGCGATCGCGGCAAGCTCGCTGTCGGCCGCCGACAGGAACAGGATATCGCCCGGCGTCTGCCCAAGGTCGATTGCCTCCTCGCCGTCGCTGATCGTTCCCTGCTGGGCCAGAAGCAGATGCATCGGTCTATGCCAGCGCTTCGATCGCCGCCCTCACCGCGTCCTGGTCCATTTCGTGCAGGCCAATGACAACGAGGCGTGTGCCGCGCTTTTCTCCGGCTGCCCAGGCGCGGTCGAAATAATGGTCGATGCGGCTGCCGACGGCCTGGAGCTGCAAACGCATCGGCTTGCCTGAAACGTCGACGAAACCCTTGAGACGCAGCACGTCATGGGCTGATATGATGTCCTTCAGCGCTTCGACGAAACCGGCGGGATCGGCAATGGCTCCGAGATCGACGACAAAGCTGTCGAATTCGTCGTGATCGTGCGGCGCGCCATCCTCATGCTCCAGCTCGTGATGCGACTTGCGATTGGCGACATCGTCCTCCGTGCCGATGCCAAGGCCGAGCAAGATGCCGGCTGACACCTCGCCATTTCTCGCCTCGATCATCACGGGCTTGCGCACCGTGCGGGAGGCGACCTCGTCGCGCACCCTGATAAGGCCCGCGGCGTCGATCAAGTCGGTCTTGTTGAGCACGATGAGGTCGGCGCAGGTGAGCTGGTCCTCGAACAGCTCCTCGATCGGGCTTTCGTGATCGAGCGATTCATCCTCGGCACGGCGCGCATCGACGGCATCATGGTCGTCGGCGAAACGGCCGGCGGCAACGGCAGCACTATCGACCACCGTGATGACACCGTCGACGGTCACCTGGGTGCGAATGTCGGGCCAGTTGAWGGCGGCGACCAGCGGCTGCGGCAAAGCAAGGCCCGAGGTTTCGATGACGATATGGTCGGGCCGCTGTTCGCGTTCGAGCAGCTTCGTCATCGTCGGGATGAAGTCGTCCGCGACCGTGCAGCAGATGCAGCCATTGGTGAGCTCGATAATGTCGTCCTCAGTGCAATTCTCCGCACCGCAGCCCTTCAGCACGTCGCCGTCGACGCCGAGATCGCCGAATTCGTTGATAATCAGCGCAATCTTCTTGCCGCCGGCATTGGTCAGCAGGTTGCGGATCATCGTCGTTTTGCCGGCACCGAGGAAGYCGGTGATGACGGTTGCGGGAATCTTCTGCTGGTTCATGGACTTAACCCTTCATTTTCAGCGGCAGGCCTGCCGCGATGAAATAGACTTCGGCGGCCTTCGCCGCGATCGATTGGTGCAGCCGGCCGGCATGATCGCGAAAATCCCGCGCCATGCGATTATCCGGCACGATGCCGAGACCGACCTCGTTGGAAACGAAAACGAGCCGCGCCTTCGCGGCGGGCAGGAAATCGGCAAGTGCGGCAAATTCCACCGCCATCTCACGCTCCTCGATCATCAGATTGGTGACCCAGAGCGTCAGGCAATCGATCAGCACGATGCGCCCTTCGCCATCGATGTCGGTAAGCTTGCCGACAAGATCGAGCGGCTCCTCATGCGTCGTCCAGGACGGACCGCGATCGGCCTTGTGTTGCGTTATGCGCGCCTGCATCTCCTCGTCCCAGGCCCGCCCGGTGGCAAGGTAGTGGCGATCCAGATCGGTCGCGGTGACGAGGGATTCGGCGAACCTGGACTTGCCGGAGCGCGCGCCGCCGAGGATGAAGACAGTGTTGGAGGGGGCAGCCGTCATGCCGGCGTTGCCTTCTGAATAGATGCCGCGCAAGCCGCTACGGAAGACGCCGGCGGCTGTAAGGCCCCGCCAAATCGCGCCGCACCAGGCTGCGCTGAATTCAATCGTTCAGCCAAGACAACCTCCGTGCTGGCAACGGGCATAGTGCCCAGGTGTGGGCTTCGCGCCCGGCACGCATGGCAGGTCTCCTGGCTCGCGGTTATCGGCCGCGATCGGGGCAGACCGGAAACCGGTCGCCCTGATCGTGCCAGCGGATCATCCTCGCCTTCCCGGCTGCATCAGTGAAAAGGTGGACGATTCGTAGACTTGAGAGGCGTCCGACCCCGGTTGATCACCATGCATATCCAGTGGCTTTTCCGGCATGCCGCCCGTCCCGCCCGCCTGCACGATTGCAGGCTGCCGGCAGAAAGGGCTTAACGCCGGATGGAAGACCCTGACCGCTCTACAGTCGCGGGGTCGGCTGTGATGAAGGCGCCCGGCTTGGGTCCGCCGCGTCACATTCCCTTTTCATCCGGAAGGGCGTAACACCGATCCGGAACCATCCGTTATGTCGGGATGGTCGGGCGACCATCCGTTGAGGGATGGTTAGGCAAGCTCAGAGGTGAAGTCAACCGGCCTTGGCGACCGGGCAATGGCCGGCCAGAGGAAGCAACTCCGCCAACACGACTTACTCTACCTAAAATATCGTCATTTATCAGAGACTTACGTCATAAAAATTTGTCCCAGCCGCCGGCTTTTCGCCGCAATTGCGTCGCAAGCGGACTGCGCGACCATCTCCGCCCTTGACCGGGCCTCTCCCCGCCTAGTTGTCTAGCCATGCTTATGAAATTGGATCGGCGCCGTTTTCGTGCGCTGCGTGTTTTCTTCGATCCGGGACGCCTGCGGGCGCTGACCCGCCGTAGCGAGGTCGGTCTGTCGCTGGCGGGCGCCGTCGTCGGCATCATCTCGGGTCTCGCCGTCACCGGCATGAGTTACGTCTCCAACGAGCTGCATCAGCTGGTCTTCGGCATCGCCGACAGCGAGCGGCTGAGCTCGTCCGAGATCGAGAACAAGATGCTGCTGCTCACTGCCCCCGTCATTGGCGGCGCCCTGCTCGGCCTGTTGCTCCTAGTGCTGGCGAAACGACGCAAGAAGCCGATGGTCGACCCGATCGAGGCCAATGCGCTGCATGGCGGCCGCCTGTCCTTGACCGACAGCATCATCGTTGCCGTGCAGAACCTGATCTCCAACGGTTTCGGCGCCTCCGTCGGCCTGGAGGCCGGCTATACCCAGCTTGCCGCCGGCCTCGCCTCCAAATTCGGCCTGAAGCTGCAGCTTCGCCGCTCGGACCTGCGCACCCTCGTTGGCTGCGGCGCGGCGGGCGCCATCGCCGCCGCCTTCAACGCGCCGCTGACCGGCGCTTTCTATGCCTTCGAGCTGATCATCGGCACCTATACGATCGTGTCGCTGACGCCTGTCGTCGTCTCCGCCCTTGTCTCCACCCTGATCGCAAGGCTGCTTGCCGGCAGCGATTTCACCATCGATATCGGCAGCTTCGGCTCGGTCGTGCCAGCCGATTATATCCCGGCACTGCTGCTCGGTGCTTTCTGCGCCGGTGTCGGCATCCTGATCATGCAGGGCGTCGCCTTTGTCGAAGAGCTGGCGCGCAAGAGCTCGATCGCCCCACCCTTCCGCCCGGCACTCGGCGGCATCATCGTCGGGCTGTTGGCGATGATCTCACCGCAGGTGCTCTCGGCCGGCCACGGCGCGTTGCATCTGAACCTTTCCCGTGAGGTGGCGATCCCGACGCTGATCGGCCTCTTCCTCTTGAAATCCTTCGCCTCGGCGATCTCGATCGGCTCCGGCTTCAGGGGTGGGCTGTTCTTCGCCTCGCTGTTCATGGGCGCCCTGCTCGGCAAGCTCTTCGCCTATTGCGGCCCCTATTTTGCCGATGCGACGCTGACGCCCGTCATCTATGCCGTGGTCGGCATGAGTTCGCTCGCCGTCGCCGTCATCGGCGGGCCGCTGACCATGACGTTCCTGGCGCTCGAAATCACCGGCGATTTCCTGATCACGGCACTGGTGCTCGCCGCCGTCATCACCTCCTCGCTCGTCGTCCGCTCGACCTTCGGTTACTCCTTCGCCACATGGCGCTTTCATCTTCGCGGCGAAAGCATTCGCAGCGCCCATGATGTCGGCTGGATCCGCAATCTGACGGTCGACAAGCTGATGCGCGCCGATGTCAAGACGGCAAGGGCAGGCATCTCTCTGGAGGAATTCAAGCAGGCCTTCCCGATCGGCTCGACCCAGCGCGTCATCCTCGTCGAGGAGAGCGACAAATATGTTGGCCTCGTGCTGGTGCCGGAGATCTACGCCAACCCGACCGACGCCCAGGACGAGGGCAAGACGCTTGCCGATTTCATCCACTACCGCAACGATTTCCTGCAGCCGCAGATGAATGCCAGGCAAGCGGCGGCGATCTTCGACAAGAGCGAAAGCGAAGCACTCGCCGTCGTCAACAACCTGATCGAACGCAAGGTGATCGGCCAGCTCAGCGAAAGCTATACGCTGCGCCGCTACAGCGAAGAACTCGACCGCCGCCGCCGCGAGGTCTCAGGCGAGATCTGAGCGTCGTCGCGCCGATCGGATCGACGCTTCAGGATACGGCGTCGGCGAGCTTGAACACGTCGGCCCGCTTCGAAACGCCGCGCAGCTCGAACGATCCCAGATACTCGCAGGCCACGGCGCAGGTGGCCGCGAAGCTCTCCGACATCAGCAGGTGTTGTTCAAGCGTGCCGCAGAGCTTTTCTAGCCGCGAGGCCTCGTTGACGGCCCTGCCGATCACCGTGAAATCGAGCCTGCCACGGGCGCCGACGTTCCCGTAGAAAACCTCGCCGAGATGCAGGACGACATCGACGCCGATATCGGGGCCGCCGTTTTGCGTCCGCTCACGGTTCAGCGCCTCGTTTGCTTTCAGCAGATTCTTCGTAGAAGCCAGCGCGGCCATGCAGGCCTTCTGCGGACCCTCGGCGTCGGTCGGAAAGATCGCAAGCACGCTGTCGCCCATGAACTTGAGGATCTCGCCGGAATTTTCCTCGACATGCCGGTCGATCAGCTCGAAATGTTCGTTCAGAAACCCGACGATCTCGCTGGGTTGATAGACCTCGGTCAAGGCCGTAAAATTTCTGAGGTCCGCAATCAGGATCGCCGCATTGATGGAGCCGCCGGTTCCCCTCTGGGTCTCCCCGGCCAGAATGCGCGCGCTCGTCCTAGCGCCGGTATAGACCGCGAGGATATCGGTGGCGGTTTTCGATGCCGCCACACGGTAAGCCGCCAGACCCAGCGCCGGGACAAGCGCTTTGACGATCGCCAGCTGATCACCGGAAAATCCGCCCGGCGCATCGCTGGTCAGGGAGAAACCGAGCCCGCGCAACGCGACCTCCTTCGGAAATTCGCAAAGGCTGACCAGATGGTCCGTGCCGCCGGCAAGCGCAAATTCCGCGAGCTGCGGATAGTCGAGCCCCTCGCCCCTGGCCAATATCCAGCGCCCTGTTCTCTCGCCGCGGTTCAGCAGGTAAAATATCGGTGTTTTCTCGAAGTTGCGCTCTTCTACGCTGCCATGCGCTGCATTTTCGAGAACGGTTGCACCGCCCCGCACGAAATTGGCCGAGACGCCGCGATACATGGGATGAAGGGATGGCATGGTAATGCTGGCCCGCCAGATCGGAATGCCATCGGCGATCAGCCGCTCGCACAGGCCGGCGACGAGATCGCCAATATGCTCGCTGGTGAGTCCCTGCTCTATAAGCCACTGAATATGATCGTTAATTTTCGAACCTCCGCATGGGATCGGGACCCGGGAATGACCGTTTTCGCCACCAAAGCCCGGCAACACGAACCGCAGATACGCGCTGAAAGAGCGATATCACGCATCCCGTTCATTAGCCTGCTTCGCGTCGCTATACCACTCCTGGGCGAATGGAAGTGATACGGAATCCAATGATGACAACAAGGAGCGCCGGCGCTTTTCCTCAACCGTTCGGCTTCACTTCGATATGTAAAGGGCTGCTCGGTTAGCGGAATCTGTTCCAGTCTCCGTCCCGCGAGGCGACGAACGGGATCTCGCCTCTCGACACCGCAATGTCCTTCAGCATGTGGTCCGAAACGCCCCAAGCCGATTTTCCACCGATCGCCGTCGTCGCCACAGCATGAGGCTACGAGCCGGAGACAACAGCAGCAGCACCGCTTTGCGCAGTCGCAGTTCGAACCCGCCTGACAAGAGCTTCTCGTTCATGATCCTCCCCATCGAGTCGTGCGCCGATCATAAAGATCGGTGCGCCCTGCGAGCCGGTCGGCGCCTCGTCCGCCGGCCGGCTCCCGCGCCCCAGCGCAGACCTCGGAATCGAGATCGGTTTGGTGAAAGGGTTATGCGCGGATTGAAAAGCGACAGAGCGTGGTTGGCGCGCCCTATCGAACGCGGTCTTAACGCGCGGCCGAATGAGGGCCGATGAGCGTGGTGATCTCCGTCACGCGGTCCGCTGGAAAGCCACCCTTTTCTGCGTGCCGATAGACCGCATCGGCGCTCTCGGCCTCATGAACGCAGTACATCTTGTCCCCCGTCACATAGCTGGTGATCCAGGTATACGGTTCGCCGAGAGAGGCCACGACGGCGTTGGATTTCGCCGAGATCTCTCGCAGTCTTTCCTTGTCCATGTCCCCGAGACCTGGAATGTTTCGTTCGACAACGAATTGCGGCATTGTTTTATCCTTCCATGATGTTTTGAGTGACGCAGCGCTTCATCAACCGTGCGCATGCCGGCAGCTGACGTCGGGGTTCATGTCGGCGAACGGTCCCTTCGGATTGTTCTTCCAAGCCCAGACGTGCAGCTCGTAGAAAGCCGGAAGGCCGTAGCGGTTCGGTGCGTTCGTAAAACTGAACAGCTGGCCGCCGAGATTGGCGGGGCCTTTCGTCGTGATGTATTCGACAGCGACGAGTTTCATCTTGCCGTGTTCGTCAGGCTCGTACATCACAGCCTCCGGCTTGGAGAGATCAATGGCCTCATCTTTGATGAGGTCGGCACTGACATAGTGGATACCCATCGCACCTCCATCTATGCCGCTGGTGCATGGGATCGGCGAATAGCCTTCCTTGATGGCCTGGTTGACGTCCCGGAGGCGCGCATTGGCCTCCCGAACCAGTTCCGGCAGGCCGCCGCCGCCGAGCGCTGCAGCCGGAAGAACTGCCATAATGAGAAGCGCCGCGATTGGCGCTTTTGTCGCTTTCATGAAGATTGCACTCCAATTTCTGGTTGTCCAAGCCGATTGGATTCCGGCCGGCATTGCGTTGTAAAAAATCCGCGCGATGAAACATCTCCCGCATGGGGGATGAAATCTTCCGCAAATCCCGGAAATGAAGGCGCCATGGCCGGCGACAATTGACCGTGCTGGCCGGGCTGATGCAGGATTGTGATCATGGAACAGCAGCTGTCGGAAATTATTGGCGCTATTTATGATTGCGTGGCCCGGGAGGATACCTGGCCAAACGCTCTTCGTCTGATCAATGGCCAGGTCAATGGTTTTCTAACCACGCTTGCCGTCTTCGACACGACCACGCGTTCCGCACGTCTGGCCCAGATCGCCTGCGACGACGGAGAGGCCATCCGCACCCTCGTCGCGCATGCGAAGGACGTCCCGTTCTTCCACCTTCTTCACCGAATGGAGATCGATCAGCCGGATACGCTGGAGCGGATGTTTTCCCTCTATGGACCCGATGGCGAAGCCGTCTGGAAGAGCGGTGCGCTATACCAGAACTTTCATGCCAGGTATGGGGTTCTAAACTCGATCGACATGGCCGTGCTGAAGCGCCCGACCCGTGTCGGGACGATCAACATTTCGGTGCAATACGAACCGAGCGAACGACGCGTCTTCGACATCGTCGGGCTGCTCGGCCCGCATATCCGCCGTGCCGTGACAATCCACGATATGTTCGAGATGGAGCGCGCCGAAGCCGCCGTCCTCAGGGAGGTCATCGACGCTCTCGACCATGCGGTCTTCATCGTTGCAGAAGACATGACGATCCTCTTCGCCAATGATGCCGCCGAAGCACGGCTGCGCGAGCAGCAGGTGGTGCACTCGCTTTCAGGCCGGCTGGCGGCTCGCTACAGTTATGCAGGCGCCGCCCTTTCCAACGCCGTGACGCTTGGCGCGCGCGACGAAATCAGTCTCGCAGCCGCTGGGATCGATGTTCCCCTTGCCTCGGCCGAACGCCCCGCCGTCGCTCACGTTCTGCCGTTGCAGCGGCGCACCGAAAGGGGACGCTTCGAAAGTCGGGCCGCGGCGGCTGTCTTTCTCGCCGCGGCTGGAACGGTGATCCAGTCGGCCGTCGAAKCCGTTGCCGCGCTTTTTGCTCTCACGCCTGCCGAACGGCGCGTGGTCGGCTACGTGTCCGAAGGCATGACGCGATCCGAGATCGCAAATGCACAGGGCGTTGCCGACGGCACCGTGAAATCGCAATTGGCCGCCATCTACGACAAGACGGGAGCGGAAGATCAGCGCAGCCTGCAGCAGCTCGTCCGCGAACTTAGCCCACCTGTCAGGCGCGCCTAAGAAGTCGACATTAAACTTCGGCCGACTGGCAGCAGACGCGAAAAAGCACGCCGGCGCCACGGCAGCTGCGGGCTCCGCTCACATCCTAACCGTCATGCCGCCGTCGACCGTCAGTACGTGGCCGTTGACAAAGGAAGCGGCGGCGCTTGCGAGAAAGAGCGCCGCGCCGGCGATCTCGTCCGGCCGTCCCCAGCGTTGAACCGGAATGCGCTGGCGCACGAAGGGCATCAATTCCTCGTTCGCAGCCATCGCCGCGTTCGTCTCGGTGGCAAACCAGCCGGGCGCAATTGCGTTGCTGGTGATGCCGTGCGGGCCGAATTCGACCGCCATGCCACGCATCAGGCCGGTCAGGCCCTGCTTGGCTGCCGGATAGACGCAGTCGCCGGGCATTACGACATGGCCGCTGATCGAGGTCACCGCGATCAGGCGACCGTGATTGCGCCGCTTCATCAACACGGCAGCGTCGCGCGAAAGCGTCATCGCCGCCGCAAGGTCGGTGCGCAGCAGCTCGATGATCGCATCATCGTCGAATTCGGCCAGCGGCCGCCTGTCGCGGGCGCCGACATTGTTGATCAAAATATCGAGACGACCATGGATCTTGTCGATATCGGCCATCGCAGCACGCTGTGCCTCGCGGTCGGCGACATCGAATGCGGCGGCCTCCGCCGTGCCGCCAGCGGCACGGATGGTCCTGACGGCGCCTTCCAGCGTCGCCGCCCTGCGTCCGTTGACGATGACATGCGCGCCGGCCTCGGCAAGGGCGCGCGCCATCTCTAAGCCCAGACCACGGCCGCCGCCGGTCACGAGCGCCACCTGACCTGCCAGTGAAAATCTATCCAATATGCTCATGGTTTTCGTCGCTCTCAACCGGGTCCGTCGCGACAATTAATGGACTCAGTCAACTAATTTGGCAATAGCCGAACGACGAGACCGGATGACGGTGAGGCAGCCCGTCCGGTACACATCCGGCCTAACCGAGCAGCCCGGCCAACCAGCGCGAATCGAGGTGGCGTTCCAATTCCCCGGCGACGTCGTCGAGCGCCTGCTCGACGCTCTCGCGGTAATTCCTCCGCCCACCTGATAGGCCGAAGCTTTGAAGCAGCCGGTCGCGATAGGCGTCGCTGCCGAAGAGCCCGTGCAGATAGGTGCCCATGATCCGACCGTCGGCCGACAGCGCGCCGTCGGGCGCGCCGTCAATGATCGCCGAGGGCCGATCGCAATCCGGGCCGCGAGTGATGCCGAGATGGATCTGGTAGCCGGCAAGCGGCGCGTCATATTCGGTCGAGCGAGCCTGGCTGTTGCGCACGGTCTTCTCCGGCGCCATCTCGGTCTCGATGTCGAGCAGCCCAAGCCCCGGCGTCTCGAGCGTCCCGCCCTCGATGCCGAGCGGATCGCCCACTGTCCGGCCGAGCATCTGGTAGCCGCCGCAGATGCCGATCACCCGGCCGCCGCGCCTGACATGCGCCTTGAGATCGCGGTCCCAGCCCTCAGCCCTGAAGTCGGCGAGATCCGATATCGTCGATTTCGAGCCGGGAAGCACAACGAGGCTCGCATCGGCAGGTATCCGCTCGCCTGATCGCACGAACACCAGCTCGACATCCGGCTCGGTCCTCAGCGGATCGAGATCGTCGAAATTGGCGATGCGCGGCAGCACCGGCACGGCGATCTTCAGCGCGCCCGTCCCGCCCCTCGCCAGCCGTTCGAGCACGACAGAATCTTCGGCCGGCAGGCGTCCCGCACCCGGCAGCCACGGCACGACGCCGAAGCACGGCCAGCCGGTAAAGCCCTCGATGGCGCGGATGCCGTCGTCAAACAGCGAGACGTCGCCGCGGAACTTGTTGACGATATAACCCGCAATCATCGCCCGGTCGCCATCGTCGAGGATTGCATGCGTGCCGACCAGCGAGGCGATGACGCCGCCGCGGTCAATATCACCGACAAGCACGACAGGCACGCCCGCCTGCGTCGCAAAGCCCATATTGGCGATATCGCCGGCCCTGAGATTGATCTCTGCCGGCGATCCGGCACCCTCGACGATAACGAGGTCGGCGCCCGCAGCCACTTTTTCGAAGCTCTCGAGCACGGCGCCGAGCAACTGTGGCTTCAGCCGCTGGTAGTCGCGCCCCTTCGCCTGGCCGAACACCCTGCCCTGCACGATGATCTGGCTGCCATTCTCCGATTGCGGCTTAAGCAGCACCGGATTCATGTGCACCGAGGATGGCGTGCGCGCGGCCAGCGATTGCAGCCACTGCGCCCGGCCGATCTCGCCGCCGTCATCGGCGACCGCCGCATTGTTCGACATATTCTGGGGCTTGAACGGCCGGACCGTCAGCCCGCGATTGGCCGCCAGCCGGCAGAGGCCTGCAACCAGAACCGTCTTGCCGACATCGGAGCCGGTTCCCTGCAGCATGATCGCTCTTGCCATGGTGGCCMGCATCCGCCTCTCGTTCAGGCGAGGCCTACAATAGGCGGTAATCCCGGGTCAAGACTTGCCCCAAAGTTCCGTGCCGCAAACGCGAAAACCGCGCATGGCCTTGGCTCTGCGCGGTTTGCCGAAAACTCAGGCGTCTTCGCCCCTACACGGCGAAGCTCGCTTTCTCCGGTACGCACTACCTGAACCAGAGAAGCGGCGGTCATTGCTGCCACGACCCAACTGATAACGGCACATTCTTACCGGAGGGTTATTGAAGGCTTACGCAAATGTTAATTTTGATCTTTTTTGACATTCTCGTCGAAATTTCTGCCGAAGATCCGCCGCCGATCGCGAAGAGCGTGCATTTCGCCCAGGGGCGCCATTTTCGGGATCTTCACATAAATTCTTCGAATTCAATCATTTAGTCACGCAACCATGAGCAGAAGATGGTTGATTTCTGCGAGCGAACGCGTAGGCTCCGTCATAATGCGCCATTGTTGAACATGGCCTGCGACGAGTTGCCGGAGCCGCAAGGACGGACGGTGCCATGAACCGGAAAGCCTGTTGCTGTATCGCCCGGCAGGCGTTTTCCCCTCAGGTGCCAGAGATTTATGTCGGTTGATTTCAGAGCCTGCGCGTCCGCCTAAGAAGAATTCGGGGAATGACGATGAAGACGTTTCTGATTCCGGCCGTCTTTGCCGCGGCTCTTTCTACCGTTGCGCCGGCTGAAGCAGCCGAATGCGGCACCGTTTCGATCGCCGAAATGAAATGGGCCTCGGCAGGAATTGCGGCGAGCTTCGACAAGATCATCCTGGAAAAGGGCTACGGCTGTTCCGTCACCATTGTCGATGGCGACACCCTGCCGACCTTTGCCTCGATGAATGAGAAAGGCACCCCTGACATCGCCTCGGAATACTGGATCAATTCCGTCAGGGCCCTGCTCGATCAAGCCGTCAACAGCGGCCGGCTGGTGCAGGGGGCCGAAATCCTGGCTGACGGCGCCGTCGAGGGTTGGTGGATCCCGAAATTCATCGCCGACGCCCACCCCGACATCCGCTCGGTCGAAGACGCGCTGAGACATCCCGAGCTCTTCCCCGCCGAGGACGACCCATCGAAGGGCGCAGTTTACAACTGTCCCGCCGACTGGAGCTGCCAGATATCAACCACCAACCTGTTCAAGGCGCTTGCTGCCGACAAGAAAAGCTTCGAGCTTGTCGAAACCGGCAGTCCCGAACAGTTGGATGCCTCGATTGCCCGCGCTTTCGAAAACAAGGTCGGCTGGCTCGGTTATTACTGGGCGCCGACCGCCATCCTCGGCAAATATGACATGACGCGCCTGAGCTTCGGCGTCGGCCACAACAAGAACGAATGGGACCGCTGTACCGCAGTTGCCGGCTGCGCCAGGCCGCAGCTGAATTCCTACCCGGTCTCGCGCGCCTTCACACTGATGACCCGGTCTTTCGCCAGCCGTGCCGGACCTGTTACGACCTATCTCAAGACCCGCAAATGGGACAATGAGACGATCAACCAGGTGCTCGCCTGGCAGGACGAAAACCGCGAAAGCAACGAGGATGCCGCGATCTATTTCCTTCGCAATTACGAGGGCCTGTGGACGAAATGGGTGCCTGTCGATGTAGCCGAGAAGGTCAAGGGGAGCTTATAACGACAAGACACGAGCAAGCATGGACGATTCGATGACAGGCAATGTTCCCTTTCCCGACCGCGATACCGTTGCGGAAAAGCTTGCCGCGCTGTCGGAGACCGACAAGTCGTATGTGGCGCTACTGATGGAAAACGCCGCCCAGGACGACAACCTGCTCGACGGCCTGCGCCGCCATCTCGATCTTGCCGCCGGATCGCGTTTCCTGAACTCGCTGAAGCTCGAAAATCTGGGAATTTGGCTCGGAACCCAGGCGCCGGACCGGTTACAGATCCGACTGATGGAAACCGCCCGCTCCAGCCAACATCCCGCCTACCAAGCCTTCCGGACCGGTCTCGACCGATCCGGCGGGCTGGAAAAGGTTTATCCCCCGGTCATCCGTTAGGATGGTCCGGCCCCGGTCATCCGTTAGGATGATCCGACTCCGGTCAGCACCTGATCCGGCGATTCTGGCAGCGATCTGAACGGTCGTTACTTCTTCGCGGCGCGGTCGACTGAGCGGCCGGCATCCTGCGTGGCGTTCACGGTATTTGCTGTATCCTTTCCTATGCCGCGGATCGTGTTTCCGCAGGAGGAAAGGGCAAGAAGAACCATCAAGGCTGCGGCAATTTTGGCCGTTGTCGTCATCTCGGATATCCTTGTTTGAAATCAACCCCGAACGGCGACAATTGCCGTCCGCGCCAATAACGCACGACAAACCAAAAGGTTCACCGGCTAGAAGGATACCTGTCACACTATCCGCGCATAATCCTTTGCGAAAATCGAATGGGATTTTCGGGGATTAGGCGGCGACCGCCTTTGCTCTCTCGGCAAAGGCGCCGCGAATGCTGTCGGCCACCGTCTCGATCGGCCCCGACACCTGCGAGGCGGTTAGTAGCCGGATATCGAAGGCGCCGAGTTCCGGCAGCCCTTCCTGAGGCCCCAGGATCGCCATGTCCTCGTTGACATAGGACAGCGGCAGTGGCGCGATGGCGAGATCGGAAAGCACGGCGGCGCGCTGCGCCATCGTGTGGCCGCTGAGATAGGCGACGCGATAATGCCGCTTGTTGCGTTCGAGTTGGGAGAGCGCCTCCTGGCGCCAGATGCAGCCATCCTCCCAGATCGAGATCGGCAGGGGATCTCGGCGATGCGCCGAACCGCACCTGGCGCCAGCCCAGACCAGCCGCTCGCGGAACACGACCTCGCCGCCCGTCGGGAACGGCCGTGTCGCACAGTTGATCAACGCGAGGTCGAGCCGCTGCTCCTCCATGCGCTTCTTCAGTCCGATGCTCATGTCGATCGTCACATCGACCATGATGCCGGGATAGCTCTCGGCGAAACTCTTCAGGATGCTCGGCAGCAGCCGTTCGCCGATATCCTCAGGCGCGCCGAGCCGCACGACGCCGCTAAGCTCCGGCATGATGAAGCGCGACACCGCCTCGTTCGACAGCGCCAGGATGTTGCGCGCGTAGGACAGCAACATCTCGCCGTGGCGCGTCAGCGACACCGAGCGGGCGTCGCGCAGAAACAGCGTTGCCCCCAGTTGTTCTTCAAGTTTCTTGATCTGCATCGACACCGCCGATGGCGTGCGGAAGACCGCCTCTGCGGCGGTCGAAAAATTGCCTGTCTCTGCGATAGCCACGAAGGTACGCAGCACCTCGTTATCAAGCAGCGGAATGGGACGGCGAAAGGGAATGCTCATCGTCGCATCTTTCAATTTTTCTGATTCATAACCCCATATCATTTTGTTTGATTGAATGTCAATTGACCCTCATATTTCGGGCGTCGGCAGCTAAATGCAGCAAAGGAGGCCCGACATGCCTCAAACAAACATCTGGAATATCGTACAGGCCCTTTCCGCATTCAAGTCGCAGAGGCGCAGGGATGCGAACCATGAGCATGCGCTCCGAGAGCTAAGGCGCTTTCCGCCACATCTGCTGGCAGATTGCCAGCGCGAGCTAGAGTTGACCGTCCCGGAGCGCCGCGCGTGCGATGGGACGCGGTAGAGACGCTTCATCCCTTTGAATCCGCTCAGGATCTGGGCACATCGATGCCGGTCAACTCGCAACGTCTTACTCGACTTGCGCCGCAGCGGATGATCGACGGTCGAACGCCGATCACATCCCGCCCAGCAGTTTGAACGCTATGATCCACATCGTGAAAGCGACGAGCGTTTCCAGCATGCGCCAGGATGAGGGTTTCGAGAAGATCGGCCTCAGCCGCTTTGCGCCATATCCGAGCGAAAAGAAGAACAGGAAGGAACCCGTCACCGCCCCTGCCGCAAAGGAAGCCTGCTCTCCCGGATATCGCGTCGATATCGTGCCGAGCAGCACGACCGTGTCGAGATAGACGTGGGGATTGAGCCAGGTGAGTGCGAGGCAGGTCGCCAGCGTCTGCCGAAAACTCGACGACTTTGCTTCCCCGGTCGTCAGAGCAGCGGACGACCGCAAGGCGGAATAGAGGCTTCTTGCCCCGTACCAGACCAGAAATGCGGCTCCGCCATAGCGCATGACCGGGTCGAGCCAGGGCATGAACCTGGCGATCTGCTGGAGGCTGGTCACACCAAGTACGATCAGCGCGGCATCCGATACCGCGCATGCGAGGCAGACGGCAAAGACATGTTCGTTTCGCAAGCCTTGCCGGAGGATGAAGGCGTTCTGCGCGCCAATGGCGACAATCAGGCTGAGGCCCATCATCAAGCCGGTTATATAGATCGAAAAATTCATCTCTTCGGCCAACGCCCCTCATTTCGGTAAGGTTGCGCTATCGCGATTGGGAGAATTAGGCTAGTTAATCTGACTTACCTAGATTAAGTGAAACTAATCCATGCTCGACTATTCCGCTCTTCGTGCCGTCGCAACCATTGTCCAGACAGGCAGCTTCGAGAGAGCCGCGACCGTCCTGAGCGTGACCCCGTCGGCCATTTCGCAGCGCGTGAAGCAGCTCGAGGAGCGTCTCGGCGTCGTCCTCATCGTCAGAGGCACGCCGTGCACGGCGACGGAAAAGGGAGAATGGCTCTGCCGCCATATGGAGAATGTCGGCATGCTCGAAGCAGAACTCTTCGGGCAGCTGCCGGCCCTCATCGATCCCGACGAACCTCGCCAAAGGGTCACGCTTCAAATCGCGACGAACGCCGACAGCCTCGGGACATGGTTCGTCGAGGCCATGTCGAGTTTCGCCAGGAGCTCTTCCTATCTGCTGAACGTCGCCGTCGACGACCAGGACCACACCGCCGAATGGCTAGAGCGCGGGCGGGTGATCGCCGCTGTCACCAGCCTGGAAAAGCCGGTCCGCGGATGCCGACGTTTTGCACTCGGCATTCTGCATTACCACGCAACTGCAACGCCCGATTTCGTCGCACGGCACTTTCCGCATGGCGTGACATCAGAGGCAATCCGCAACGCCCCGGCGCTGACCTTCAATCAGAAGGACAGGTTACAAAGCAGTTGGGTGCGGCGGATGTTCGGACGCGATCTCGACTATCCTACCCATTGGCTGCCGTCGCCGCAAAGTTTCGTCGAAGCCAGCCTACAGGGCATGGGTTGGGGGATGAACCCGACCCAGCTGACCCGCGAGCATCTCGCGTCCGGACGGCTGGTCGAGCTGGTGCCCGACACACCGCTCGATGTCCCGCTCTACTGGCAGATAAACCGCCTCGCCGCCGATCGCCTGGCGGATCTGACGCGCGAAGTCGTCACAGTGGCCAAGCGCCGTCTTTGACGCGTCACTCAAGAATGCAGCAGAACCGGGTCCCTTTTATCAAACGTAAGCCGTGCGGCTGCCGAACTCACTGGTCTCGTCAAAATTCGTCGTGCCGATACGCTCGCTTTCGCCGGAAAATTCTCCAGGAGCGTCACCGGCAGGCTTCGATGCAGCAGACGCCTGAGTTTGGCTGCTCTCGCTCGCTTCGAGCTTGGCAATCTTCGCTTCCAGCGTATCGATGGATTTTTCGATCGTGGCCTTCTCTTGCTCGTCCTGCGTTTCCGACAGGGCTGCCTTCTTTTCGGCAAGCTGTGCCTCGAGAGAGACAAGCTGATCCGACGAACTGGAAGACGAGGTTGTAGCGGCTGAACTCAAAATGGTGGATGCAGAACTGGAAATTGCGCTGACCATGAGCATGACTTTCGATGGTGGAATGTCATCGTTCTAGCCGCGGATGGTAAAGGTTCGATAAATAAAGTACCGGATAGTACCAAAATAACGGGGATGGCCACGCAAATAGCGCGCGCCTATGCGATGGCGATGATTTCCAGTTCCTGGCCGCCTGTCTCCACTACATCGCCGACAGCCTTGCCCATCAGCAACCGCGCCACCGGGGAAACGTAGGAAATCGATCCGGCCTTGGGATCGGCTTCGTCCTCTCCGACGATACGATAGGTCTGCACGCGCCCGTCGTCACGGCGGAAAGTCACCGTGCTGCCGAAGGCGACGGTGTCGATTGACGTAGGGTCAGGCACGAGCTGGGCGGTGCGAAGTCTTGCGGCTAAGTAGCGAAGATCACGCAAGGGACTGGCTGTCTGCCGCCGCCGTTCGTTCACGTCGTCGATGGTGCTCGCGCCATCATAGGCCTCGCGAGCCTCTTTGAAGCGCAGCTCGAGAGCCTTCAGTCCTGCTTCCGTAACAAGGTTCGGATGCGCCGAAATCGGACGATCGGGCAGCAGGGTTTCCGAAGCGGTTTCGAAACTCTCTTCCTTGGTAAAAGCGACGGCCAATCTCGGACTCCGTTTTAGCGCGATGCGCTCTTCTAGCTGATGGGCAATTGCCGCGAAACGATTGTCGGAACCATACACCGACCGCGGACGAACCGCCAATCTCGGTTGATAGGCGGCCGGCGCCGGCGGCAGAGGCAGCCCGCTTTCAAGGTCACCGCCCCGTAGCTGTTAAGCGGCGGAAACGTTCCGCACCACATGGCGGTGCTCGGCACCCTCATTTCGAAACATGCTGGGGTTTGCCCTTCCTCTTGGTTGAGGCGAACTCTTCGAGCTGCTTTTCGCTCATGGATTCGACCATTTGTTTCGAGGCGCCTTTGAGTTCACTCTTGGGTGTCTCGCCGCGCTTGGCCGAGAGGGCGGCGCCTGCGGCCTTCTGCTGGGCCCTGGACTTGGCTGGCATATCGATCTCCTATCGCTTGAACGGGCGGTGGCCGGCGTCAAAGTCATCATGCTCTAACTATCCTGTTCTAAGGAGGCTGCGGCCCGCAAGCCGCAGCCGACCGGCTGTCAGTTGATGGTGGCCCACTGGCTTCGAACATCCCTGGCGTTCTTCGACAGATGGACGTGAGCATCCACGTGATCGACCCAATCGATCGGGATCAAGTGGTGCTTGCCGTCCTCCGAATCGAGCTTCGTCAGCTTGATGCGCGTGGGGCCGTCGAGATGATCGACTGTGCCGACATGGGTGCCGTCGGCAGCCCGCACTTCCATATGTTCACGGATCTGCTCTGCGGAAATCATCGTTTCCTCCTTTGCATCATTGTCAGGTACGAAGCGGCAACGACGTGGAGCAGACTTGGTTCCCAACACGCGCGACCGTGTTCAATCAGCAGTCACGTCCCAATTGTCGTCCGGGTTGAAGGTCCGGATGCCAGTTCGCGAGGCGGGAGCGGCGGTGCCCGATAAATCGGCGTCGGCTGCTCCCACCGTCTCGGATCTGCAACCCCGCTGACACTGTCTCTGCGTAACATACCCCGATTATACGGGTAACGTCTCCGATCTTCGCGTAGTCTGGCCTTGTGCAGACTTCGACCGCCGCGGCGTGCGGCGTCGAGGCCTGCCTGAACTCGGCAGAGTTATGAGGAGCAGCCGCAGTGAGCACAGCAAGATGTCATAATGGCCGAATTCAACCGAGACTTTACCCAGGTCTGGAATGGATCTTGGCTCTCCTGCTGCTCTGCGTATTGGTCGGATGTGGCGGCCACCCGAAGAATGTGYTCATCCCCGTTGCCGACAGCGCGCCGAATTCCACCAAGGTCGACATGCTAGTGACCACGACGCGCAGCCGCTCCACGATACGGGGCGAAATGTTTACAGGCGAGCGCGCACTCGCCCCGGCCTTTGCCGACATCACCGTATCCATCCCCCCTGCAAACGTCCGAAAGGTCGGCGAAGTCGCCTGGCCGAAGAGGCTTCCATCCAATCCCGCAACCGATTTCGCAACCTTGAAAGCCGACGAGATCACGCGCGACGACGCCAAGAAATGGCTGAGCGCCTCGGTCAGGAAGAGCCACGACCGCAGCGTGCTGGTGTTCATTCACGGCTTCAACAACCGCTTCGAAGACTCCGTTTATCGCTTCGCTCAGATCGTCAAGGATTCCGGCGTCCATAGTGCTCCCGTGCTCGTGACATGGCCGTCGCGCGGCAGTCTGCTTGCATACGGATATGACAGGGAGAGCACGAACTACACGCGCAACGCATTGGAGATGCTCTTCCAATATCTCGCCAGGGATCCTGAAGTGAAGGAGGTGTCCATCCTCGCGCATTCCATGGGGAACTGGCTGGCGCTGGAAGCGCTTCGCCAGATGGCGATCCGCAACGGCCGCCTCCCTGCCAAGTTCGAGAATGTGATGCTRGCCTCGCCCGACGTGGATGTCGATGTCTTCCGCCAGCAGATCGTCGACATGGGCAAGCAGCATCCGCAGTTCACCTTGTTCGTCTCGCGAGATGACCGCGCGCTCGCAGTATCCCGCAGGGTATGGGGTGACGTCGCGAGACTCGGCGCCATCGATCCCGAGCAGGCTCCCTTCAAGAAGGAACTGGCCGACAGCCAGATCACGGTGATCGACCTCACCAAAGTCAAAGCGGGCGACAGACTGAACCACGGGAAATTTGCAGAATCGCCCGAGGTTGTTCAGCTGATCGGAGCGCGGATTTCCGACGGCCAGACGCTGACTGACAGCAAGGTCGGGCTCGGGGACAAGATCCTTGCCGCAACAACGAGCACGGCCGCCGCAGCGGGCAGCGCAGCCGGCCTGATCCTTGCCGCCCCGGTCGCAGTCGTCGATGCCGACACCAGAGATAATTATGCCGGCCAGGTCAGCGGCCTCACGGGTCCTATGGGCAAACAGCAGCGGGCGCCCGACTGCACTGCCGGAGGCCGATCGAAGGAGTCGTGCAGGCAATAACGGTTCAGGAATTGGCAACTGACAGTTCACAAAGATCAGGATAGACAATGCCACGAGTTTCCAAGATCCGCATGGTTAGATCGCTTCTCACGGCGGCCGCCCTGGCGGCCGTTCTCCTTTGTGCCTCCATTACCGTGGCTCAGACCGTGACGCCTGCGAACGCGCAGCCTGAAAGCGTTCAACGCTTCATTGGGATGTTCTCGGATCCTGACGTCCAGCGCTTCCTGCAACAGCAGTCCCAAGCAGCCCAGGCTGCGGCGAAACCGCCCTTGGCAACCCCGAACTCCGACCCATCATTCTCGGAATTCGCGATGCGATTCCGTGCCCACGCCTCCGGCCTTCTCGGCGCTATCCAGTCCTTTCCCCTGGAGACGATGCAAGGCGGGGCAGTGCTCGAACGGGACATCCAGGCGAATGGCGGGACGAGGCCGATCTTCCTGGTCGCGGCCTTCGTCGCCGTCGGTCTGGCCGCGCAATGGCTGTTCTGGTGGATCAGCGCCGGCTGGCGTGCATGGATGGCGCGCGCGCCCTTTGCCACGGTCCGCGAGAGGGTGGTGGCACTGGCCGCGAGGCTTCTGTGGGCGGCATGTTACGTCCTCTCCTTCGGGCTTGGCAGCATCGGCTTCTTCCTGCTGTTCCAATGGCCGCCTGTTATCCGGGAGATCGTCGTCGGCTATCTCTTCGCGATCGTCGTCTTCCGCCTGGCGAGCGCGCTTTTCGACGTGCTTCTCGCGCCCCGGGCAGAGGAAGAGGGTCGATTCCGTGTCGTCCCGATCACGAAGGATGCCGCCCGCCACTGGGCGAAACGCCTGGGCTATCTCGTCGGCTGGTATGCCTTTGGCTGGGTGACCATCCGCCTGCTCGGCACTCTCGGCTTTTCCGACCCGGCCCGGCAACTGGTCGCCTATTCGCTTGGCCTCGTGTTGCTCGTCATCGGCATCGAAGCTGTCTGGAGACGTCCGTCCCGATTGTCTGCCGGCCAAGCCAGCCGGATCGGACTACGCGCCCGGAATTGGCTCTGGACGGTCTATTTCGCTGGCGTCTGGCTGCTGTGGGTGGTGGGGGCCATGAAGCTGTTCTGGATCGCGGTGGTCTGCGCGGCATTGCCCGGCGCTATCGCCCTCACCAAGGCGTCGGTTAACAATATCCTGCACTCTTCCGCGGACCAGAAGGACGGCCAGCAAAGAAGCACCGTCGCTTCGGTGATTATCGAGCGCGGCATAAGGGCGGCGCTGATCGTCGGTGCGATCGTTCTGCTTGCGGACGCCTTGGACGTCAGACTGACGCAGATGACGATGCAGGATTCGCCGCTTCTCCGCCTCGTGCGCGGTCTCTTCAGCGCCGGGATCATTCTCCTGGTTGTCGATCTCGCCTGGAATGTGGTGAAAGTGCTGATCGATCGCAAGCTGGGCGACACCGAGGCCGTCCTTGAAGTCGGCAGCGAACGGGAGCGGCGACGCACGCGTCTCAGGACCCTGCTGCCGATCCTTCGCAATTTCCTCATGATCCTCTTCGTCGCCATCGCGATCATGATGGCGCTGTCATCGCTCGGTGTGGAAATCGGCCCCTTGATCGCCGGTGCCGGCGTAGTTGGCGTCGCCATCGGCTTTGGTGCGCAGACCGTGGTCAAGGACGTGATCAGCGGGATGTTCTACCTGCTCGACGACGCCTTCAGGGTGGGCGAATATATTCAGAGCGGCAGCTACAAGGGCACCGTCGAGTCCTTCAGTTTGCGATCCATCAAGCTCCGGCACCACCGCGGCGCCGTCTACATCGTCCCCTTCAGCGAGCTCGGAGCAGTCCAGAACATGAGCCGCGACTGGGTGATCGAGAAGATGACTATCACCATCACCTACGATTCCGACATCGAGAAGGCCCGCAAGATCATCAAGAAAATCGGCCTGGAACTGTTCGAGGATCCGGAATTCAAACCGACGACGATCGAGCCGCTGAAAATGCAGGGGATCGACAGCCTGGGTGACTCCGGCCTGCTCCTGCGGATGAAAGTCATGACGCTTCCGGGCCAGCAGTTCACGCTGAAGCGGCGCGCCCTGCGGATGATCCATCAGGCGTTCAACGAAAACGGCATCAAGCTCGCCGTGCCAACCGTCCAGGTCTCGGGCGGAAAGGACGACGCTGTTGCAGCCGCTGCCCAGCAGACGCTCGCGGCGCATAGTGCGGCGAGCGCCACGAACCCGGCCTGAGCGCGGCATTCTTCAGGCCCTTAAACAAGACACGAAAGCAATGGGAGGAAATGAAATGAAGTTCCCGGTCAACCTATCGCATGTGGTTGCGACACTTGCCGTGCTGATGACGGTCTGCACGCCCCTCCTCGTACCGGCGACGGCCGAAGCCCGTCGCGGCGCTGCGGCCTGCGGCCCGAGGGGCTGCGGCGCTGCGGCTTGCGGACCGCGCGGATGCGCTGCGGTCGGACGCACCAGTCCTGCCGTTCGGCCGCCCGTCCGGCGCGGCGTCGTGGTGGTGACCCCTCGCCGCTACTGGCGTCCGGGTACCGCCATCGCCGCAGGCGCCGCCATCGGCTTCGTCGCCGGAGCTGCCGCCGTTTCATTGGCAGGTACGCCGCCTCAGTCCGGTCAGTGCTGGTACTACACCTCACCCGACAAGACGACGGGCTTCTGGGACGTATGCCCGCGCTGAGTGGCTCGCAGAAGGCTCGCGAGTCGGCATCACGGCCACTATCATCGCCTCCGGCAAAGTCGTCTCGATCGCCAGCGCGATACTCGTCACCGGTCTGATCCGCCGCCCACTAAATCAAACAGAGCATGACGTCGTCCGAAAACAGCACACTCCTTTCGGTATTATGCTCCGCTCCGCAGATCTCCTTGCACGGAAAGCCAGGAGGCCCATGAGGATGACCGACCCTATAGTGGCCTCCAACGGGACTAGCGGGCGCACCGCCATCATTCAATATCTCTGATGTTATCCATAAGTTCTATTCGTTTGAATGATGAGTTCCCAAGGCCCATATTGTGATTATGGACATGGACGAACCTCCCATTGACGACCATGCCCCTGACCCTAGAAAGGAACCGGAAAATGACCACGCTCACCTATCGCGGTGGTGGTAAGTCCCTCACCTCCGGCCAAGGCCGCTTCGATCTGGCACATTATGCCCGTAAGCTCACCCTCGCCTGGACACGCTGGCAGACGGCTCGTGAAATCGAAGCCATGCCCTTCGACATCCGCAAGGACATCGGCTGGCCGAGCACGGACGACAGCAAACACCGGACCATGTAATGAATGCGACATTCCACCCAAGATAAGGGCGGCGTCTGCTTTGCGCAACGCCGCCTTTTTCGTGGCCTGACCGTCCATTCCCAAGCCCTTTTCAGTCTTGAATTTCAGTCGCCTATCAGCCCGTCATCAGCCCTATCCGCAGCCATTCCGGCAGTTTGATCGGCCAAATCGTGGCCGATGTCGCATATTTGCTCTTCCCGGCCGCATTTTTCCATGCCAGTRTCGCTTTCAGGACATCGGCGCGACGCATTCCGCGCAACGAATGTGTCATCGTCCCTCGAGCATGGATTTCGCTATGAACAGGATGCAGATCAAGAAGCGTTCGCTGGTCTTCTTTATGGTACCGCAATTCACCATGCTGCCCTTTTCGGCGGCCGTGGACACCTTGCGCATCGCCAATCGCATGCTCGGTTATCAGGCCTATACCTGGCGACTGACCTCCGTCGATGGGGAAAAAGTCTATTCCTCCTGCGGCATCGGCGTCGAGGCCAATTCCTCGCTTGCCGAGGAGCGCCGCCATCTCGGCGGCGAAAACCGGCCGGGCATGGTGCTCGTCTGTTCCGGCATCGATGTCGAGCAGTTCAACAACAAATCGGTCAATGCCTGGCTGCGTGAATGCTACAATCGCGGCGTCGCCGTCGGCAGCCTCTGTACAGGCGCGCATGTGCTTGCCCAGGCCGGCCTCCTGAACGGCAAGCGCTGCGCCATCCACTGGGAAAACCTGCCGGGCTTTTCGGAAGCCTTCCCGCAGGCGGAGGTCTATGCCGATCTCTACGAGATCGACGGCAATCTCTATACCTGCGCCGGCGGCACCGCCTCGCTCGACATGATGCTGAACCTCGTCGGCGAGGATTTCGGCGAAAGCCTTGTCAACCGCATCTGCGAGCAGCACCTGACCGACCGCGTGCGCAACCCGCACGACCGCCAGCGTCTGCCGCTGCGCGCCCGCCTCGGCGTGCAGAACGCCAAGGTGCTGTCGATCATCGAGTTGATGGAAGGCAATCTCGCCGAGCCGCTGTCGCTGATCGAGATCGCCGACGGCGCCGGTCTCTCCCGTCGCCAGATCGAACGGCTGTTCCGCCAGGAGATGGGCCGCTCGCCGGCCCGCTACTATCTGGAAATCCGCCTCGACCGTGCGCGCCACCTCCTGGTGCAGTCCTCGATGCCCGTCGTCGAGGTCGCCGTCGCCTGCGGTTTCGTCTCGGCCTCGCACTTCTCCAAGTGTTATCGCGAACTCTACCATCGCTCACCGCAGCAGGAGCGCGCCGAGCGCAAGATGACCATGGCGACCGCTCGCCAGGCCGTCGCCGCCTGAGACAATAAAAGACGGTCGCCGCCTGAGACAATAAAAGACGGTCGCCGCTTGAGATGATAAGACGGCCATCTGCCGCCTGATATGAAAGGCGGCGGCTTGGCTCTGCCCTTCGGATGGCGCTATTGCGCCGCCTCTTCCGTCATCCTGGCGTCGGAATAGACCTGGTTGCGGCCCCGGTGTTTGGCCATGTAGAGAAACTGGTCGGCGGCGTTTAGGTAATTCTCGAAGGTCTCGTAACCGCCGATCTCGGCGATGCCGATCGAAATCGTGACGCCGAGTTCCTCATCATCGGCCGTGACCTTCAGCCGCGAAATATCCGAGCGGATCTCGTCGCAGAGCTTGGTCGCGGCAGCGGAATCCATCTGCGGGAAGAGGATGGCGAATTCCTCGCCCCCGAGGCGCGACAGAAGATTGTCGCTGCCCTCGAAGATCGTAAACAGCCTGTTTGCGACAGCCTTCAGCACCTTGTCGCCGATCTCGTGGCCATAGGTGTCGTTCAGCCGCTTGAAATGGTCGATATCGAGAATGGCGACGGAACTCGGTACCTTCAGCCGCAGGCACTCGTTCACCAGCTTCGGGCCGTTGTCGTAGAAATAGCGGCGGTTATAGAGGCCGGTCAGGTAGTCGCAGGCCGCCGCCGCCCTCAGCTGCCGCATCTGCGCCAGCGTTTCGGCATTGTTGGCGATGCGGCATTGCAGCTCCTCGGCAACGAAGGGCCGGTAAACGAAATCGCTGGCGCCGGCCTTGAGGAAACTCGCCGAAAGCATGCGGTCGTTGGAGGAGGAAACGCCGATGACACGCAGCCTGTCCGAGCCGAAGCGATGGCGAATGCGCCGCGTCAGCTCGTAGCCGCTCATATCGGGCATATGGTGGTCGGTGACGACGAGCTCGATATCGCTGTAGGCCTCGAGCGCCGCCAGCGCCTCGAGCCCCGAATTTGCCTCGACGACGAGATATTGCTGTGCCTTGAGCAGGTCGACGAGCACCTGGCGCGCCGAGACGACATCGTCGACGACGAGCACCCGCGTCTTGCGGTTGGAGATCGCCCGTCGGACGGTGGCGACCAGATTGTCGAGCGCGAATTCATTGTCCTTCAGCACGTAATCGATGACATTGCGCTCCATGATCTTGTTGCGCGTGTTGAGATCGAATGTCGCGGTGAAGACGATTGCCGGGATATCGTGCTCGATCGTGCAGTCGAGCGCTTCACCATAGGGCGAATCCGGYAGGTTGAGGTCGACGACGGCCATGGTGTAGCCGTGCCCGTCCTCGGCAAGTTCCTTGCGAAGAGCTTTCAGCGACGGGCAGGATTTGACGGCAAGGCCGAGCTCCGTCTGGAATCGGTGACAGAGCACGGCGGAAAACATCCGGGAATCTTCAACCAGAAGTATCTTGAGCCCGCCGGAGCGCAGCCCGATACCATCCCGCTGGAAATCCGCTTGAAAAGCCACAGACCCTACTCCCCGATGCGTCCGATGGGCTCGACTCGGCCCTCTCCCCGGCGGGGACGATAACCGAGAGGCCTGTGCGCGTGAAGGGGACAAATAACAGCGACATTACCTGTAATTGCAGAAATTCGACGACTGTCCCCGACCGTGATATTCGTCCCTCTGGCGATACCGATACTGGAAGGGCCGTCAGGCAACCGCCCGCTCCTTGCGCATCGATTGAATCTGCAGCAGCGTATCGAGGTTCTGGTTGACGCGGCAATAGAACTCCTCGTCAATGAAGGGACGCAGCATGAAATCATTGCCGCCGGCCTTCAGGAATCGCGCCGAAAGCAGCCGGTTCGAGGAGGAGGAAACACCGATGATGCGCAGCTCGTGCGAGCCGATACTGGCGCGGATGCGCCGCGTCAGTTCGAAGCCGTCGATGTCGGGCATGTTGTAGTCGGTGATCATCAGGCCGATATCGCGGTTGGCCTTCAGGATCTCCAGCGCCTTGCCGCCGCTCTCGGCGACGCTGACACGAAAATTGTAGCGCTTCAGCCGGCTCGACAGCAGGGCGCGCGCGGTCGCACTATCATCGACGATCAGCACGTGGTGGCGGTGATTGGTGAGGAAGCGGCAGATCGATTCCGCCAGCAGGTCGACGGCAAAGATATTGTCCTTGAGGATATAGTCCACGATATCCTTGGCCATCAGCTTGTCGCGCATGCTTTCATGGAAAGTGCCGGTAAAGACGATTGTGGGTATAGAGAGATCGACCAGATATTCGAGCGCTTCGCCGTTTTCGGCGCCGGGCAGATTGATGTTCGAGATCGCCAGCGTGATCGGATCGGAAGACTTGTCGTAGGAAACCTGCAGATCCTCGAAGCTGCGGCAAATCTCGACATCGATGTCGAACAGCTCCTTGAGGCGTTTACTGATCATCGAGGTGAATACGTTGGAATCTTCCGCGACAATAATACGCGCACCAGCAAACATTTCCCCGGAATATTGCATCCCCGAAATACCTAGAAACGCCATAGCAAACCTTTGATGTAAAATCTGTCCCCGGATCAAACTGATACATCAATTGATTTGAATAATTATTAATCGGCGCGCCCAGTTCTAAACGAAGAGGCGGCTCAATGGCGCCGCCTCCGATTTCTTTGCGGATATGATTAAGAAATCAGGCGCGAAGCGCCGCATTCCAGGCATCGAACGGGCTTTCGCCGACAACCGTCGCATTATAGGTCGAACCGAGGATTTTGATCTTCAGCTTCGTGCCTTCGCTGGCATAGTCCGGCCGCGGCATCGCAAGCGCCAGCGCCTGACGCGACCACGTCGGATTTAGACGATTTCCCGTGGGCCTGTCCGGGTGGCACTGCTCAGCCGAAGCGATTATAAACGAGCCATCGACCCGATCCGCCGACAGGTTCGCCCCATGATCCAATCCGATCCGGTGATCGAATGGCTTCTCGACTCCGATCCGTCGATCCGGTGGCAGGTGATGCGCGACCTGCTCGATGCCCCAGATAGGGAATGGATGGCCGAGCGGGCCAAAGTCGAGACCGAGGGTTGGGGCGCCAGGCTGCTCTCTTGCCAGGACGAGGACGGGCAGTGGGCGGGCGGCGCCTTCCTGCCCGCCGGTTTCGACGCTCGCGAGTGGAGGGAGCGCGGCCAGCCGTGGACGGCCACGACTTTCTCGCTGTCGCAATTGAGGGAGTTCGGTCTTGATCCCGCCTGCGGGTGCGCCAGGCGCACCGTCGAATTGATCGGCGCCAGCGCCCGTTGGGAAGAAGGCGGCCAGCCCTACTGGGAAGGCGAAGTCGAGGAGTGCATCAACGGCCGCACCATTGCCGACGGCGCCTATTTCGGGATTGACGTCTCGCCCATCGTCGACAGGCTGGCCGGCGAGCGTCTCGACGACGGCGGCTGGAACTGCGAGCGGATCAATGGCTCTGTCCGCTCATCTTTCGCCAGCACCATCAACGTGCTGGAAGGCTTGCTGGAATACGAGAGGTCGACTGGCGGCACGCATCGGTCTCAAGAGGCGCGCAGGACGGGCGAGGAGTTTTTACTGGCCCGCAACCTCTTCCGCCGCCTCGGCACCGGCGAGCCGGCCGACGAGCGCTTCCTGCACTTCCTGCACCCGAACCGCTGGCGCTACGACATTCTGCGTGCGCTCGACTATTTCCGCTCCAGCGCGATCCTGACCGGCAATAATCCCGATCCGCGTCTCGGCGAGGCGATCGAGCACCTGCGTTCCAGACGCCTTCAGGACGGCAGCTGGCAGCTCGACGGGAGCCCTGCAGGTCGGGTGTGGTTCGAGATCGACGACGGGCAAGGCAAGCCGTCGCGATGGGTGACGCTCCGGGCTATGCGGGTGCTGAGATGGTGGAATGCCCAGCCCTCAATCAATGCCTGACGGCAAACCCAGCGCGCGCAGGAAATGCGCCTCGATCGCCCGCAGCAATTCGGCGCGATCGAATGGCGTCTCGCCGATGCCCGGCTGATTGACCACGCCGTGCAGGGCATTGAACAGGAACACCGCCGTGAAGCCAGGATCGCCGACCGACCAGGCATTCTCGCCCGCGCCAGCGGCGAGCAATTCGCTCAAATGGTCGATCAGGATGTTGCGCGAAAGCCCTTCCCTTGTTGCGGGAGGTGCTGTCACGAAGGCGAGATGATGCAGCCCGGCCGCGTCGAGATAGCCGGTGGCGCATGCCATGGACCAGGCCGCCAGTCTCCCGCGCCAATCCTCTTGTCTCCGTCCTTCGACCGCCGCGACGATGCCATCCAGCACGCCCTGCACGAAACGGGCGCGCAGCGCCTGGAGAACATCAGCCTTCGAGGAGAAGTGCAGGTAGAAGGTGCCCTTGGCGACCCCCGCCCCCGTCGTGATCTCCTCGATCGTGGTCTGCTCTACACCCTTTTCCAGAAACAGCAGTTCGGCCGCGGTCATCAGCTCGTCGCGTCGCTCCTCGGGAGGCTTGGTTCTCGGTTTAGAAACAGGATCGGCCGGCATCGACACGCTGCTCCACTCTCATTGACGGCGCGTGGGGTCGGTCCTGTGCAGGTAGCCGGTAAAAACGTCGCGCATGGCGGTGCTCTCGATTTCTGGCAGCAGGCGACCGACCTCACCGCGATGATAACCGGCATGCGTCACCACATGGGCCAGCATCTCTTCGCGGGACATGCGCCCGCGCCCACCATCGGTGAAGGTGAAGTCTATGACTTCCTCCATTTCCGGAAGCGTTATACGCGAGGTATAGTCGATATACCAACGGTCGGTTTCCCGGATATCGGACGACAGCTGCGCCACCGGCGGCGCTTCGCTGCTCCAGCTCGCCGCGTAGGAATGATTGAGCCGCTGAAGATTGGCGACGAAAATACGATCGACGAGATGGGCGTGATTGAGCACACGAAGGGCTGAGCGAAAGTCGTCAGATCGCGCCTCAGCCCCGAGCGCATTCAAGGCATCGAGAAGCTCATCGTCAACGCTGGCTTTGTATCGGAACAGAGAGTTCAACAGGGTCTGCGCGCTCATTGCGATCTCCGGGTGTGAAACGGGCGGCGCCGGCATCAAACCGACAACCTCCATTTATATGACTGACTGGCGGTCAGTCAATACGATCCAGGCTGCCCTGCCGCACAATCACGTGTCCCTTACGCGCAGCAGCCGCGCGTTGCCGTTCGCGGCCCACAGCAGGCCGCCGCCTTGCTGTTTTCCTCTGCCAGCCAGCGGTCGCGCGGCTTGCAGCTTGCCGGCCGTGGCGAAAGCGAAATACGGACGGTTCCAGCGCTGAGAACCGGCATCGCCGCACAATAGAGTTGCATCGGGCGCAGGCCATCGCTGACTTCGAAGGTCAGCTTCGCCGAACCATCCAGCTGCACGTGGTCGGTAACCTTGCGGATGATCGCCTGGAACTTGCCGGCCGGCATGTGTGTGCGGTCGCCCTCTTCGATGTCCCAGAGCTGGATGAAGATCTCCGTCCAGGCCTCAGGATTGGCGCCGCAATCGAGGGCCGAGAATTGGCCCGCTTTGACCTCGGTGATATGATAACCAGGCTTCACCGGCCGGCCGTCGTAATAGAAAACCAGCGGCGCGTCCCTTTCGCCGTCGAGCGTATTGAGCAGCAGGCCAAGGCTGATGTCGTCCTCTTGAATTTTTCCGTTGTCGATCGCGTTCATATCAGCTAATTCCTCATTTCAATAATTCAAGGATCATTGAAATATGGATCAACGTCAAGCCCTCGTCGCATTCGGTGCTCTCTCGCAAGAGACTCGCCTGCATATCGTCCGCATGCTTGTGGTCTCTGGCCCCAATGGCATGGCGGCAGGTGCAATCGCGGAGAAGGCGGAGGTCTCGCCGTCCAATATTTCCTTCCACCTGAAGGAGCTCGAACGCTCAGGCCTGATTACGCAACAACGCGAATCCCGCTCGATCATCTACACCGCCAATTACGAGGCGCTGGGCGGCCTGATCCGCTTCCTGATGGAGGATTGCTGCAGCGGAAACCCTCAGATCTGCGCGCCGGCTGCCGCCGTCGCCGCCTGCTGTGCACCTGCGACGAAAGAGGAATTGCAATGACCGCAGACCGCATTGGCGATGCGCCGTTCCGCGGCACGACGAGGATGGGCTGATGACGGGCTTCGATCTACCACGCCGGCTCGTCGCCGAGGGTCTCGGCACCGCCATGCTGGTCGCGACAGTTGTCGGGTCGGGTATCATGGCGACATCGCTGACGCAGGACGTAGGACTTGTTCTGCTCAGCAACACGCTCGCGACCGGCGCCATCCTGGTGGTGCTGGTCACTGTGCTCGGACAGATCTCCGGCGCCCACTTCAACCCGGCGGTCTCGCTGATCTTTGCGATGTCGGGCTCGCTGGCAAAACGCGATCTCGCCGGATATATCGCTGCGCAAATCTTCGGCGGCATCGTCGGGACCGTCGCGGCCCATCTGATGTTTGCCCTGCCACTTATAGAAATGTCGAGCAAGGTGCGCACCGGCGGCGCGCAATGGTTTTCCGAAGGCATGGCGACCTTCGGCCTGGCGGCGGTGATCCTCGCCGGCATCAAGTTTGAGCAGAAGGCGGTGCCGTGGCTGGTCGGGCTCTATATCACCGCCGCATACTGGTTCACCGCTTCGACCTCCTTTGCCAATCCGGCCGTCGCTTTGGCCCGCTCGCTGACCGATACCTTCTCCGGCATCCGCCCGGTCGATCTTCCCGGCTTCTGGATCGCCGAAATAACAGGCGCGGTCGCAGCCCTTCTCCTGTTCACCTGGCTGCTGCAGCCAGGCGCTTCATCAACCCTATCGTCAGAGGCAAAGCTATGAACGTCACCATCTACCACAACCCGGCATGCGGCACCTCCCGCAACACGCTGGCGATGATCCGCAATGCGGGCATAGAACCTGATATCATCGAATATCTGGAAAACCCGCCGTCACGGCAGGAACTGGTCGGGATGATTGCCGATGCCGGCCTCACCGTGCGCGATGCCATTCGCCAGAAGGATACACCCTACGCCGAACTCGGCCTCGACAATCCCGATCTAAGCGACGATCAGCTTCTCGACGCGATGCTGAAAGATCCGATCCTGATCAACCGGCCTTTCGTCGTCACCCCTCTCGGTACGCGCCTGTCGCGACCGTCGGAACTTGTCCTCGAAATCCTGCCGGAAACGCACAAGGGCGCCTTCATCAAGGAAGATGGCGAGAAGGTGCTCGATGCCGGGGGCAAGCGCATTGTCTGATCTGTATGGAACATCCCGGAAACATCAGCGCCTTTAGCACCTCGTCGCAAGCCGCGTGAGCCTCAGATCCCTATGACAATCAGCACCGAACGACCGCCGGTAGCGACCATTGTTGCACTCGGGCTTACGCAGATCATCGGTTATGGATCGCTCTATTACAGCTTCAGCATCCTCGCCCCTGACATGGCCCGTGATCTCAACTGGTCATCGGAATGGATCTTCGCTGCGCTCTCCCTAGCCCTTCTGATCGGCGGCCTGACCGCACCTCTCATGGGCACATGGATCGATCGCTTCGGCGCAGGCAGGATCATGACATCGGGCTCGGCGATTGCCGCCGCTGCCCTCGTCGTCTGCGCCTTCGCGCCGGGAAAGGTCGCTTTCGTCGCGGCATTGATCGGCATCGAGATCGCCTCAAACCTGGTGCAATATGGCGCCGCCTTTGCCCTGCTCGTGCAGATCAGGCCGCGCGTCGCCCAGCGCAGTATCACCTACCTGACGCTGATCGCCGGCTTCGCCTCGACCATTTTTTGGCCGATCACCACGGCGCTGCACGCGCATCTCTCATGGCAGAACGTCTATCTGATCTTCGCCGCGCTTCATCTCGCCATCTGCCTTCCCATTCATGCCTGGCTCTCCCGTGGTGTCAGCGAGACAAGGAGACGGACCGGAGAGGAGGCCGCCAAACGCGTCGAGCCGAGCCTTCAGCCGTCGGTGCGCCGGCCGGCCTTTATCCTGATGGTAACGGGCTTTGCTTTGGAAAGCTTCGTGAACTCGGCACTTCTGGTTCACATGGTGCCTGTCATGTCTGCACTCGGCCTCGGCACCATGGCAGTGGTAGTCGGAACGCTTTTCGGCCCGTCACAGGTGCTGAGCCGCCTCATCAATATGGTCTTTGGTGAGAGCTTGTCGCAAGTGTTGCTGGCGATCATCTGCGCGATCCTGCTGCCGGCGGCCCTTGTCATCCTCATCGCCACCGCACCCTCGGTGCCCGGCGCGCTGGCCTTCGCCGTCGTCTTCGGCCTCGGCTCCGGCCTTAACAGCATCGTCTACGGAACCTTACCGCTCGCGCTCTTCGGAAGCGATGGCTACGGCCGGCGGCAAGGCCAAATCATGTCGGCCCGTCTCGTCGTCTCCTCGATGGCGCCGTTCGCACTCGCCTTCCTGATGGGCAATCTCGGCATATCATGGTCACTGTCGATCGCAGCATTGCTCAGCACCATCGCCGTCGCCGCATTCTCCGCCATTATGCGGCTGGCGCGCCCGGTTGCCCGGTCGGAAACTGTTCCCAACCCCGGAGAAGCCTGAGCGCATTAATCAGTGCAGCCGCTACTTGACGACGGCCGAGCCCTTGACGATGTCGATCGTCTCGCCGCCGTCGAGCCCAATGCGGTCGCCGTCGGGCGTCGTCATGAAGCAGCCGGAAGGGCAGAGGCTTTCCGAAGCGCCGGCATCGACGACGACCTCGACGCGCTGGCCGCTCTCGGTGATGACGAGCACGACGGCGGCGGGGTCGGTGTTGGTGATGGATGCCGCTTCAACCGCGGACGCGGCAAGCAGCGGGACAAGCAGAACGGCGGCAAATCTTGCCATCATGTGCGGCGGCGCTGGCGCGCCCTCCCCTCGAACGATCGGTGCTGCCCCCGGCAGCGATCCCGATAGTGGAGATCATGCACATATAGCTGTGAATGATGGCTGAATGACCCGTTCAGCCTTTCAGACTGCCGTCTGCCGTCTTGCTGCGCAATTGCCGCACCGGCCGCTCTTCCTCCTCCACGGGCGTGTCCGCCGAGTTTTCCTGCTCGTTGGGTTGAACCCTGCCCGCATCGGCGAGCGCGGGACGAGCCTCCCGATGGATGGTAAGATCAGTCTGTGGCAGCGGGATCTCGATTCCCTCGGCCTTGAAGCGCTTAAGGATCTCGATCCTAAGATTGTTGCGCACTGCCATGCCGTCACCCATGTCGGCGAGGAAGAAACGCAGCTCGAAATCCAGCGAATATGGCCCGAAGCGCAGGAATTCGACATGCGGCTCCGGATTGCGCATGACGAGCGGTATCTTGGCCGTCAGTTCCAGCAGGATGTCCATCACCTGCTGCGGATCGGCGTTGTAGGCAACGGAAACCGGAATTTCCGAGCGGCCGATCTTGTTGCGGTGCGTCCAGTTGCCGACCAGGCCGTTGATCAGCTCCGAATTCGGCACGATGATCGACTGTTTGCGGAACGTCTCGATCTCGGTGGCGCGCACCGAGATGCGTTTGACGATGCCTTCGGCCGTGCCGGAAACGACATGGTCACCGACCTTGAACGGCCGCTCGACGAGCAGGATCAAGCCGGAGACGAAGTTAGAGACGATGTTCTGCAGGCCGAAACCGATACCGACAGAGAGTGCCGAGGCGACGAGCGCGAAGCTTGAGAGGTCGATGCCTGCGGCCGAAACGCCGATGATCGCCGCGATGCCGACGCCGAGATAGCCGATACCTGTCTTGACCGAATTGCGCACGCCGAGATCGACATGGCTTCGCGCCATCACATTGCCGTCGAGCCAGCGCTGCAGCCAGCGCGTCAGCAGGTAGACGCCGGCAAACAGCAGGATCCCGGTGCAGATGCCGAGCAGCGAGATGCTGATGCCACCGAGCCTGACCTCGGTGAACAGCCTATAGGCAAGCATCTGCAGGTCCTGCACATGGAAGCCCCAGAGCAGCAGGATCAGAGGGATGCCGACGATAAGCGCCACGGCATAGATCGCAAGGCCGACGAGCAGGCCGGCCTGGTCGATCGCCACCGGTCCGAGCTTGAAGCGGCGCGTCAGGAAGCGCGCGAAGAAAGTATCGCCGAAGCTTTCCTGCCTGGATATCGCCTTGCCGGAGAGCAGACCGACATACATGGTGACGACGACCGCGCCGGTGATGATGAGCTGCGTGGCAACGAAGCGTGCCAGCCCCACATAGCCAGTCAGCGCGGTGAGGATGAGACCGGCGCCGACGACACGCAGGATGATCGCCATGCCGCGGGGCCAATGCCGGCCCGGTGCATCTGGATCGCCGTTCTTCGCCAGCATCGGTTTGCCGAACGAGACCGAAATCAGGATCAGGCCGATGATCAGCGCGGCAATCAGGCTCCTGACCACGGTCAGCACCAGCGGCGAGCTCATCGCCTCGCCGATCGTACCGAACAGATAATCGAGCGCGTTGACGACGGCCATCGCCAGCAAGCAATAACCGATCGAGCGCGCGCCGAGATTGGAAAGCCGAACGAGCCGCCAGCGCGGTTCATTCGGCGCGAAGATGGCATTGACGAAGCGGCCGACGAAATAGACGAGCCCGATCGCCCCGAACAGAGCGCCGATGACGGGTGCGATGTCGGGTCGCAATACGTTGAAACCATTGAGGAAGAAGAACGACGTGACGAGTAGAACCGAGAGCGCCAGGGTGCGGATCAGCGTCGACCAGAAGGCGATCGACAGCCGGCCGATATAGGACGGGTTCTCGACTGCTTCGTCGCGACGGAGATACGAACCGAACAGCCGGTAACTGCCGGAAAGCAGGATGAGGGCCGAGGCGAGTGACAGGAAAATCGCGGCAAACAGCGGGAAACGCTTGAATTTCCAGACGAACGTGGCCCAACTTGACAGGGCCTGCAAGAATTCGCTGGCCTCATGCACGAAGGCACCGCCGGCGTCATCCAGCACCGAGACAGAGATCTCGGTGCGCCTGAGCAACGTGTCGGCAAACAGCCGCCGCCGCATTTCGGTGACCTCGTTGACGAGCTTCGTCACCGTGATCGACAGGTTTTCGGCGTCGCCCGTCACCGCATTGATCTGCGCGCGCTCGGCGGCGAGCGCGTTGCGCTCTTGGGTGACGATCTCGGCCTCCGGCGGTTGACCGTCCTTCGGCGGATCGCCGATCTCGGCAAGCCGGTTCTTGATCTGGTCCAAACGCGGCCTCAGATTGACCGATATGGTGATGACGGCGCGGCTGAGCTCGTCGGCCTTGGTCGCAAGCCCGACCAGGGCATCGTCATTGTCGGCATTCTGCTTGACGCCGTCCTGAAGAGCCGTCAGTTGGACCTTCGCCTTGTCGATCTCCTTTGTCGCCTGGTCGAGCGGCGTATCGGCAAGCGGCGCCTGCGCGGCCGCCGGTGCCTGTGGCTCCTGCGCAAAGGCCGCAGCACCCTTGAAATGCGCGCCAGCGACCGCCAGCGTCAGCAGAAGAATGGTGCGAAGCAGGATAGGTCTCAGCCGCAAAAGCGCCTCCGGAAGGGTTGTCGTCGAGGTAGAATGCCAGCTTGTCATAGTAAAGAAAGGCGACAGAAAGGCGGAAGCTCCCTGGAAAGGCCTAGAAACCGGCGCCGGGCTTGGAAAGATAGTCGCGCTCCCCAGCCGTCGACTCCCGCCCAAGCATGGCATTGCGGTGCGGAAAACGGCCATAGGCAGCGATCACGTCGCGGTGGCGGATCGCATAATCGAGATATTCTTCATCGCCGAGGGCGGTAAACAACGCCACCGATCGTTCCTGTTCGCCAAGATCTTCGGCATGTTCGAACGGCAAGTAGAAGAAGGTACGGCATGCGGTCTCCACCACCCGGTCGGCGCCGGATGCCAGCGCGAGTTTGGCTTCGCGAAGCGCCAGCCCGTCGGTCGCAACGGCAAGCGGCGTGCCGCGATAGATGTTGCGAGGAAATTGGTCGAGCACGATGACAGCCGCCAGCCGGCTCTCCGCATCCGCCCGCCATTCGGCGCCAACATCCGCGGAAAGGGCCAGATGAGTATCGCGAAAGACCGTGCTGATCTCTGCATCGAGGTCAGGCGTCGCGCGGAACCACAGCTCCCGGCCGCATCTGACGAACCAGAAATCATAGACTTCCTTCGGTGTGCGGATCGTCGCCATGTTCCTCCCCCAGCGTCATGTTTCTTGATGTATCGTCGGCAAGCTATTGTAGTGATTGGACATACGGCGTTCCGCATGGCGACAAACTCAGCACTGAACGGGGAATACCCTACTTCCCCTCATGCAACGAGAACACCAGCGTCGCCTTGGTTCCGTCATGGCCGGGGTCATAGGCGAAATCCGATTTCAGGCTGGCGGCCATGGCCGTCAGAATGCGTGTACCAAGGCCGGTCCCCCTGGCCGGGCTCGACGGATCGAAACCGGCGCCGTCATCCTCGACGATGACGCGCAATGCCTCGTCCGTCTGGTCGACGATGACGCGGATCTCGCCCGGCACGCTGTCCGGATAGGCATATTTGAAGGCATTGGTGACGAGCTCGCTGACGATCAGCCCGAGCGTGATCACCTTGTCGGTCGCCAGGTTGACCGGCTGCGCGGTGAGCACGATCCGATGCGGCCGCTTGTCGTCGCGCATCGAGGCTTCGAGTTCGGTGAGCAGGCTGTTCAGATATTCGTCGACCTGCACCGAGCCGACCTGCCGGTTGGTGTAGAGCCGACGGTGCACGCTGGCGATGGCGTTGATGCGCATCTGCGTTTCGTGCAGCGCATCGATCGCCACCTGGTCTTTGGTCATCGAGGATTGCATGCGGATCAGCGCGCCGACGAGGCCGAGGCTGTTGGCGATGCGGTGATTGACCTCGGCAAGCAGCATTTCGGCAAGGTCGCGCTGCTGGCGGATCACCTCCTGCGCCTGCGCCGTCTCGCGGCGAAAACGCGCCCGCTCCAGCGCCTGTTCGAGCGCGGCCGCGAGCAGGTCGAAATAATCGGCTGAGATCCCCTTGAGCATGTAATCGTCGGCGCCGGCCTTCAGCGCCGCGACCGCGATGCTGGTATCGTCCGAACCCGTCGCATAGATCACTGGCGGATGATCCGGCATCGCCGTGATGCAGGGCAGAATGTCGAGGCCGGTCTCGCCGGCCAGGATATGATCGAGCACGACGGCGTCGATACCGCCTTCGCCGAGTCTCGCAAGGCCGGCAGCGCCGCTCTCGGCCCACTCGACCGAAAAGCCACACCGACGCAGGTTTTTCTGCATCAGTAGGGCAAGCCCCTCGTCGTCGTCGATATAGAGGATGTGGATCAGGGCATCCGCATCGCCGCTAGAATTGCTCATTCAGTCTCCCGGCGTTCTCTCGCAGCGACGACCGCCCGCAAGCGTCCGAGTCGTCCGCATGGCAATGTCGTATTGCATTGGCCGCCTGGGGTAAACAGCAGTTATCCCTCGTTCTTGTCGCAGGCGGCGCGGAAGGAGGATGTCGGGAATCCGGCATTTTCAGAACATGACCCTGGCCTGGGGGATCCCCATGGAAGCCGCTGAAGGAGATGGGAAAACGAAGAACCTGAAATGAGATGCGCAAACGCCGAGCGGCCCAATTGGTTCCGCCCATAAGCTAATTTTTCTGGAATTTCCGATGGCCGGATACTTCGGCCCCTGCCTCTGCCGGCAATTGCAGGAAGCGCAGCGACGAGACGACGCCGATCGCGCCGACCGCGACGAAAGCCCAGCGGAAATCGGCAAGAACGGGATTGTCGGCGCCCCTGAGAGCCGAGCCGATGTTGAGCACGGCCGCCGCCACCGCCACGCCGAGCAGCATCGATACCTGCTGCAGCATGCTCGACAGCGTAGAGGCCGAGCTTCGCTGCGCCGGGCCGATATCGGCGAAGGCCAACGTGTTCAGCGCGGTGAATTCCATCGACCGCGACAGGCCGGCGAGAAAGAGCAGCGTATGGATGAAAAACGGCGGCGTCTCCGGCGAAAGGAAACCGCAGGCGGCGATCGAAAGCGCCGCTATCAGCCCGTTGACCCCAAGCACGGTGCGAAAGCCGAAGAAGCGCAGCAGCGGCGTCGTCACCGCCTTCATGCTGAAATTGCCGAGGAAATAAACGAGCAGATAGGTGCCGGCAGCAATCGAGCTCAGGCCGAAGCCGAGCTGGAACAGCAGAGGCAGCAGGAACGGCGTCGCGTTGATCGCCATCCGGCAGGCCGTGCCCGCCGACAGCGTCGACATCGAGAAGGTCTGGATGCGGAAAGCCGAAAGGTCGAGCAGCGGGTTGTCGACGGCGAGGAAATGCCGCGTCGCCATGACCGACAGTACGATGCCCGCCGCCAGCATTGATATGACGGGCAAAAGCCCGCCCTCCCATTTGACCGAGAGTTCGAGGGCGGCGAGCAGGAAGGTCAGGCCCGCAGCACTAAGGACGAAGCCCATGAGATCCAGCCGGCCGGGATTGGTCTCGCGCTGCTCCGGCACGAAACGCAGCACCAGGGCGATGCCGAGAATGCCGATCGGGATGTTGATGAGGAAGTTCCAGTGCCAGCTGGCATAGGTGGTGATGAAGCCGCCGAGCACTGGGCCGATCACCGGCGCCGTCAGTGCCGGCCAGGTGATCAGTGCGATCGCCTGGACCAGTTCCGATTTGCGGGCGTTTTTCAGCACGATGATACGCCCGACCGGCGTCATCAGCGCGCTGCCCGCCCCCTGCACGGCGCGCCACAGCACGAATTCCGCAAGGCTGCCGGACAGCCCGCAAAACAGCGAGGCGCCGGTAAAGACGGCAATCGACATCAGGAAGATGCGGCGCGCACCGAACCGGTCGCCGAGCCAGCCCGACAGCGGAATGAAGGCGGCCATCGTCAGCATGTAGACGGTGATGCCGATGCTCATCGATACCGGCTGCACGCCGAAGCTTGCCGCCATCTGCGGCAACGAGGTGGTAACGATCGTACCGTCGAGGATCTGCATGAAGAAGGAAACGGCAACGACCAGCGCCACGATCTTCGCCTGGCGGCCGCTCGCCGCCTCTTGCCCATTCTCGCTCGTCTCTGCCGTGGTCATGGATCTGCCAATAGAAATTCCGGAAGACGCGGCAGGGAAACGGGAAGAAGCCGATCGGAGATCTGCCGCGCGGGGAGCGCGGACATGGAAAGCCGCGCACTGGCTGAATACGCCCGTTGCAGCCGGGCGGAAAGGCTAAATCTCGCACTGCGCAGGAATATTCCCGATGCATCCGGATTACGGGCTGCTAAAGAAAAGATTCAAGAAAAAGGCCCCGCCGAAGCGAGGCTAAGCTTGATCCGCTCCGGGGAAAACAGGAACGGCGCGCAGTCCATACCGTGCGATCCATGTCGCAGCGAGGCCAGATGTCGCTGCATCGGTACGCTCGCCAAAGAATTTTTCGAGATCGGCCGAAAAGATCGGCTCCCAAAAATATCCGCCCATGTGGCGCCACGCTTGTCGCATTGCAGCAACGATTGAGGCTTGCAATGTTTATAAAAATAGATATCACTAAACATATTGCTAAACATGATGATTGAGGAGTTCATGTGAGCATTCTCTGAAGTGGGTGAACATGCGACGCCGGCGGGGAGCCGGCTTTTGGTTCTGGGAGGAACTTATGCAGAAAACATCGAAAGCCCTTTTGGGGCTGGCCACGGCATTCGTCATGTCGTCGGCATTGCCCAATCTCGCCAAAGCCGATGAACTGACGCTGTGCTGGGCCGCATGGGACCCCGCCAATGCGCTCGTCGAGCTGTCGAAGGATTTCACCGCCAAGACCGGCACGCAGATGAAGTTCGAATTCGTTCCCTGGACGAGTTATGCCGATCGCTTCCTCAACGAGCTGAATTCCCATGGCAAGCTCTGCGACCTCATCATCGGCGACAGCCAGTGGATCGGCGGCTCAGCCGAGAACGGCCACTATGTCAAGCTCAACGACTTCTTCGACAAGGAAGGCATCAAGATGGATGACTTCGTGCCGGCGACCGTCGTCGGCTACTCGGAATGGCCGAAGAACACGCCGAACTACTGGGCGCTGCCCGCCATGGGCGACGTCGTCGGCTGGACCTATCGCAAGGACTGGTTCGAAAAGCCGGAACTGCAGAAGGAATTCAAGGCGAAATACGGCCGGGATCTCGCAGCGCCGAAGACCTACGATGAGCTGAAGCAAATCGCCGAGTTCTTCCAGAAGCGTGAGATCGACGGCAAGACCGTCTACGGCGCCTCGATCTATACCGAGCGCGGCTCCGAAGGCATCACCATGGGCGTGACCAACGTCCTCTACGACTGGGGCTTCCAGTACGAAAACCCGAAAAAGCCCTATGACATGGAAGGCTTCGTCAACTCGGCCGACGCGGTCAAGGGCCTCGAATTCTACAAGTCCCTTTATGATTGCTGCACACCGCCCGGCAGCTCCAACGTCTATATGGTCGAATCCGCCGATGCCTTCAAATCCGGCCAGGTCGCCATGCAGATGAACTTCGCCTTCACTTGGCCTGGCCTCTACAAGGACGAGAAGGTCGGTGGCGACAGGATCGGCTTCTTCCCCAATCCGGCTGAAAAGGCGCACTTCGCCCAGCTCGGCGGCCAGGGCATCTCGGTGGTCTCCTACTCCGACAAGCGCGATGCCGCCCTGCAATACATCAAGTGGTTCGCACAACCCGATGTGCAGGCCAAATGGTGGGAACTCGGCGGTTTTTCCTGCCTGAACTCCGTCGTCAATGCGCCGGGCTTTGCCAAGAGCCAGCCCTATGCCCAGGCCTTCCTCGACTCGATGGCGATCGTCAAGGACTTCTGGGCCGAGCCGAGCTACGCCTCGCTGCTGCAGGCCATGCAGAAGCGCGTCCATAACTACGTGGTCGCCGGCAATGGCACCGCCAAGGAAGCGCTCGACGGTCTGGTGAAGGACTGGAGCGACGTCTTCAAGGACGACGGCAAGATCTAGCGCGTGGCATCCCTGATGCGCGCCATCCTCGGCAGGATGGCGGCCCGGATCGGCAGACGAGCCGGGCCGCCAAATTTCCCATATCCCAAAAGACCGGGTGAAAACTTGACTATTTCCCCTTCCTCGATCGTCGAGAAAGCAGCCGATGCGACAGCAAGGGCGACGCCCGTCTCGGTCGCCCGGCGCGTCCGCGGCCTCTCCGACAGGGCGATCGCCTGGCTGTTCATTGCGCCGGCTATCACCTTGCTGCTGGCGATCAACATCTTTCCGCTGCTTTGGGCGGTCTACCTCTCCTTCACCAATTACCGCGCCAACCGGCCGAATGCGCCGGTCCAGGGCGTCGGCCTTGGAAATTACCAGCGCGTCCTCAACGATCCCGATATCTGGCAGGCGATGCAGACCACCGCGCATTTCGTTTTCTGGACGATCGTGCTGCAGACGGTGATCGGCTTCACGCTCGCCTATCTGATCGACCGCAAGTTTCGCGGCCATGCCTTCTGGACGACGATCATCCTGATCCCGATGATGCTGTCGCCTGCCGTGGTCGGTAATTTCTGGCGCTTTCTCTACGAGCCTCAGATCGGCCTCTTCGCCTATGCCGTGTCGATGGTGTCTGGCATCCCGACATCGGATATCCAGATGCTCGGTAATGTCTCTCTGGCGCCCTGGGCGATTATCATCGTCGATACCTGGATGTGGACGCCCTATGTGATGCTGATCTGCCTCGCCGGCCTGCGCTCCATCCCCGACTATATCTATGAGGCTGCCGAGGTCGATCGCGCTTCGCCGTGGCGCCAGTTCTGGTCGATCACCGTGCCGATGGCCCTGCCCTTCATCATGCTCGCCGTGCTCTTCCGCGGCATCGAGAATTTCAAGATGTTCGACATGGTGACGCTGCTCACCGGCGGCGGGCCGGGCTCAGTCACTGAGGTCGCCTCGATCACGCTGAAACGCGCCGCCTTCGAAAGCTGGGCGACCGGCCGGGCCTCGGCCTTTGCCATCATCCTCTTCGTCGCGGTGTTCGGTCTCGCCAACATCTACGTCAAGGCACTGAACAAGGTGAAGCAACGATGAGCGCCGCCAACTCAGCCCATTCGGTCGTCGAACCGAGCCTGTCCAGCAAGCGCATCGCTTGCACCATCGTCGTCATCTATGCGCTGATCACCCTCATCCCGCTCGTCTGGATCTTCCTGACCAGCATCAAGTCGCCGCCGGATTCGATCAGCTATCCCCCGAAGATCGTCTTCACGCCGTCGCTCGAAGGCTATTGCAACCTGTTCACCACACGCACCAGGCAGACGCCTGAATATATCGCCTCGCTGCCAGCGCCGGTCGGCGCCTGTGACGAGGTAACGCGCAGGCGCAACATGGTGATCGCCGGCCCGTCGAACTTCCTGCCGCGCTTCGTCAATTCGCTGGTGATCGCCTTCGGCTCCACCTTCCTTGCGGTCTTTCTCGGCACGCTCGCCGCCTATGGCTTCTCCCGCTTCAAGGTGCCGCTCGCCGACGACCTGCTGTTCTTCATTCTGTCGACACGCATGATGCCGCCGATCGCCGTCGCCATCCCGATCTACCTGATGTACCGCGAGCTCGGCCTGTCGGACACGGCGCTCGGCATGATCCTGCTCTACACCGCCGTCAACGTCTCGCTCGCCGTCTGGCTGCTCAAGGGTTTCATCGACGAAATCCCGCGCGAATACGAGGAAGCGGCGATGATCGACGGCTATACGAGACTGCAGGCCTTCCGCAAGGTCGTACTGCCGCAGGCGACGACGGGCATTGCCGCCACCGCGATCTTTTGCCTGATCTTCGCCTGGAACGAATATGCCTTCGCCGCCCTTCTGACCTCGGGCGAGGCCCAGACCGCGCCGCCCTTCATCCCGACGATCATCGGCGAAGGCGGGCAGGACTGGCCGGCGGTCGCCGCCGGCACGACGATCTTCCTGATCCCGATCCTCGTCTTCACCATTCTCCTGCGCAAGCAGCTGCTGCGCGGCATCACCTTCGGAGCCGTCCGCAAATGAGCCATCTGATCGAAACACCTGCGCCCGCCCGCCCAAAGCGTCCGTTCCTCCTGCGCCGCGGCCCGATGGAAACCATCGCGACCGTGCTGATCGGGTTGGGCTTCCTGATGCTGTTCCAGCCCTTCCTGCTGGTGCTCTACACCTATTCGCTGGTGACCCTGCTTGCAGGCACCGTCATGTTCATCATCGTTTCGAAATTCCCGGAGTGAACCATGGCGGACATCCGGATCGAAAATCTCCGCAAAGAATTCGGCAGTTTCGTCGCCGTTCAAGATTCCAGCTTCACCGTCCATGACGGCGAGTTCCTGGCGCTGCTCGGGCCTTCCGGCTGCGGCAAGACCACCACGCTGCGCATGATCGCCGGCCTCGAGCTGCCAAGCAGTGGCAAGATCTATCTCGACGGCGAGGACGTCACCTTCAACCGCGCCAGCGCCCGCGACATCGCCTTCGTCTTCCAACTCTTCGCGCTCTACCCGCATATGAACGTGCGTAGGAATATCGGCTTCCCGCTGCTGTCGCAGGGCATGGCCAAGGCCGAAATCCGTCAACGCGTGGAAGAGACCGCCCGCCTGCTGCAGATCGACCATATTCTCAACCGCTCGGTCTCCGGCCTTGCCGGCGGCGACCGGCAGCGCGTGGCGCTCGGCCGCGCCATCGTCCGGCGCCCGAAATGCTTCCTGATGGACGAGCCGCTCGGCACGCTCGACGCCGAGTTCCGCGAGATCATGGTCCACGAATTGCGCGAACTGCACAACCGCATCCACGCGACAACCGTCTACGTCACCCACGACCAGCACGAGGCAATGGCGATGGCCGACAAGATCGCCGTTATGAACCATGGCGTCATCGAGCAGTTCGGCACGCCGCAGGAGATCTATGCCAAGCCCGCAACCATGTATGTCGCCGATTTCATCGGCTCGCCGCCGATGAACTTCATGCGTTTCACCTCGGGTCTGAAGAGCGGCGACCGCTCCATCCTGCTCGACGGCGTCGATGTCGCCGTTCCCGAGATCCATCAGGACATGGCCGAAAGCGAGCTGGCGCTCGGTGTGCGGCCGGAGCATATCCGCTTCAGCGACGCCTCGGCACTCCGCGGCGCCGTCTATGGCAGCGAATATCTCGGCACCAACCAGGTCGTGGCTGTGGAAACCCCGGGCGGGCTGATCAAGGCCCGCGTTCCCGCCAATCGCAGCTTCCAGATCGGCGAGAGGGTCGGCCTGGAATTCAATCCGGCGAAACTCGCGCTCTTCGACTGCACATCGGGCCGTGCCGTCCCGTCCTCGCTCTATCAGGAGACCCGGCATGGCTGATGTCGTCCTCAGGAACCTCGCCAAGCGCTTCGGCGACACCCAGGCTCTGGCCGATCTCGATCTTTCGATCCGCGACGGCGAGTTCGTCGTGCTGCTCGGCCCGACCGGTGCCGGCAAAACCACGACGCTGCGGCTGATCGCCGGCCTCGAAAAGCCAGATAGCGGCCGCATCGAAATCGGCGGCCGCAATGTCGCCGCCGAAGCCCCCGCCGAACGCGACGTCGCCTTCGTCTTCCAGCAATATTCGCTCTATCCGCACATGACGGTTTACGAGAACCTTGCTTTTCCGCTGAAGGCGCCGGTCCGCAAACTCAGCGCCGAGGAAATCGACCGCCGCGTCCGCGAGGTCGCCCGCATGGTCAGGATCGACCACAAGCTGGAGAACCGCTCGACCAGGCTTTCCGGCGGCGAGATGCAGCGTGTCGCGATCGGCCGGGCATTGGTGCGCCGGCCGGCGATCTATCTGATGGATGAACCTTTGTCCTCGCTCGATGCCAAGCTGCGCGCCGAACTGCGCCTGGAGCTGAAGCGCATCCAGAAGGAACTCGGCTCGACGCTGCTCTATGTCACCCATGACCAGGTGGAAGCCATGACCATGGCCGACCGGATCGGCATCGTCGCCGAGGGACGGCTGATGCAGGTGGGAACACCGCGCGAGATCTACGGCAATCCCGCCAACCTGCATGTCGCCGCCCGCCTCGGCCAGCCGCACATCAACCTACTGCCTGCGGACCTCTTGCCCGGCGGCCAGCCGCCGCCCGGCACGAAGACCATCGGTGCGCGCACCGAACATCTCGACATCATTGTCGGCAAGAATGCCAATGCCGAAATCGACTGGATCGAACATCTCGGCGACCAGAACCATCTGCACATCAGGGCAGGCAATCACAAGCTCGTCACACTTGCGGATCCATATCTGGCGATCGCGCCGGGCGACCGGATCAGCCTGACATTGCGCGATCCGCTTTATTTCGACGCGGGTGGACAGCGCCTTTCCTGACCGGCAAACAGACATGATGATGGCATGAAAAACAAACAGACGGGTCTCAATCGATGAAACACTTCTTCAACCGCAGGGAAAACATCGTCACCGAAGCCTTGGACGGTCTGCTTCTGACGAGCAGCAATGGCCGTCTGGCCCGCCTCGACAGCTTTCCCGACATCAAGGTGATCCTGCGCGCGGACTGGGACAAGTCGAAGGTGGCGATCATCTCCGGCGGCGGCGCCGGCCATGAGCCCTCCCATGCCGGCTTCGTCGGCAAGGGCATGCTGACGGCGGCCGTATCCGGCGAGATTTTCGCCTCGCCGAGCGTCGATGCCGTGCTGACGGCGATCCGCGCCGTCGCCGGCCCGAAGGGCGCCCTGCTGATCGTCAAGAACTATACCGGCGACCGGCTGAATTTCGGCCTTGCCGCCGAAAAGGCGCGCGCCGAGGGCTTCGACGTCGAGATGGTCATCGTCGCCGACGATATCGCCATCCCCGGCATCAATCAGCCGCGCGGCGTGGCTGGCACGCTATTCGTTCACAAGATCGCTGGCCATCACGCCGAACGAGGCGAGGATCTGAAGACGGTCGCGGCCCATGCCGCGGCAGCAGCCGGCGACATCGTCTCGCTCGGCATGTCGCTGTCCACCTGCAGCGTGCCCGGCCAGGCGCATGAAGACCGTCTCGGCGCGGGCGAAGGCGAGCTCGGCCTCGGCATCCATGGCGAGCCTGGCGTCGAGCGCATCGCGCTGCAGCCGGTCACCGATATCGTCGCCACCATGGTGGCACGCCTGTCGCCAACGCTGCGTGAAGGGGGAAGCCACGCCCTTCTCATCAACAATCTCGGCGCCGTGCCGCCGCTAGAAATGACCGTCATCGCCAATGCAGTGCTGTCCTCGCCGCTTGGCCGCCGCGTCCGGCTGATCATCGGCCCGGCACCGATGATGACCGCGCTCAACATGAACGGTTTCTCGCTGTCGCTGATCTGGCTGGATGCCGAGCGCGAGGCGGCGCTGACGGCAGCGGTCGAGCCGCACGCCTGGATGCCGGCCGTCGAACGCCACGAGATCAGGATCGTCGCCGCACCGAGAACATCAGCCGGATTGAACGGCGCCAACGGCAAGGCCGGAGAAAATGATCGCAACCGGCGCCTCATCACGGCGCTCTGCGATCATCTGATCTCGCAGGAAAGCGAACTCAACCGGCTGGACGGGCGCGTCGGCGACGGCGATACCGGCTCGACGGTGGCCTCAGGCGCCCGCAGTGTGCTTGCCCGCCTCGACACGCTGCCGCTCGACCGGCCGGCGGCAACGCTTGCCTCGCTCGGCGAGATCCTCGGCACCAGCATGGGCGGATCGAGCGGCGTGCTGCTGTCGATCTTCTTCACCGCCGCGGCAAAGGCGATGGCTGACAAAGCCGATATATCAGCAGCCCTTCTTGCCGGGCTCGACAGGATGACGTTCTATGGCGGAGCCGGAGTCGGCGACCGGACGATGGTCGATGCGTTGTCGCCTGCCCTGCAGGCGCTCGCATCCGGCGATGTCGCTGCCGCGGCAAGAGCTGCGGCAGCCGGTGCGGAGTCGACGAAGTCGATGATGAAGGCGAAAGCCGGACGCGCCTCCTATGTCGGCGAAAGGGATCTGGCGGGTGTCGCCGATCCCGGCGCCGTCGCGGTTGCCGGCGCGTTCGGCGTGGCGGCAAGCCTCGCCTGACCGGCGTGAAATTCAGAAGCCCGCGGGAGGCGCGGCGACAGGGAGGACGGCAGTGCAGGCGGAACCGGTGCTTGTGGCAGGATTGATAGAGGTGTGCCGCGCGACGATCGCGGCAAACAGCGATCATCTCTGCGCGCTCGATCGCGCCATCGGCGATGGCGATCACGGAACCAACATGCGGCGCGGCTGCGAGGCAGTGAGCGCCGAAGGCGAAAACCTGTCCAGCCTGCCCTTTCCCGACGCCATGGAAAAGATCGGCCTGACGCTGGTGATGACTGTCGGCGGTGCCGCCGGGCCTCTCTACGGCACGCTGCTGATGGAGATCGGCCGCGAGCTTCGCAAAAGTCATGAAAAGGCCGATTTTTCGCAGGTGCTGAAACAGGCGATCGATGCCGTGGCCAGACGCGGTCGCGCGCATGCCGGCGACAAAACCCTGCTCGACGTGCTCTATCCCGTGCATGCGGCACTTGCCAGCCGCTCGCCACTCGGCGCAATCGCCCGCAGGGCCGAGCGTTCCGCCAACCGCACTGCTGACATGAAGGCAATGCGCGGGCGCGCGGCCTATCTCGGCGACCGCTCCATCGGTCATGTCGATCCCGGCGCGTCGAGCTGCGCGCTGCTGACCACGGCGATCTGCCGCTATCTCGGGGAGCACCGTCCGCAATGAATGGAAAGACCGCAAATGTGGGTATCGTGATCGTCTCCCACTCGCCGCTGGTGGCAAGGGGGATCGCCGACATGGTGCGGCAGATGGTCGGCGACTGCGTGCCGCTCGCCTGGTCGGGTGGCAATGTCCACGGCGACCTCGGCACCGATGCCGGCGGCATCCTGAAAGCGATCGAGGCCGCATGGTCCGATGCCGGCGTCGCCGTCTTCGTCGATCTCGGTGGCGCCGAGACCAACAGCGAGATGGCGATCGAAATGCTGGGCCTTCCGCGCGCGGCCCTCGTCTCCATCTGCAACGCGCCTTTGGTTGAAGGCGCCGTCATCGCCGCTGCCGAGGCGTCGGGGGGCGCGTCGCTGGCCAAGGTCGTCGCCACAGCCGAGGAACTGTCCCCCTGATGACGAGCGGATTGCGTAGTGAAAAACAGGAGCCCGACCCATTGCACGTGAATTGCCAGACGGAGGTGGAAGTCAAGCACGGTGTCGGGCTGCATGCCCGCCCCTCCGTCACCTTCACGCGGCTTGCCAAGTCCTTCCCCTGTTCGATCGAGATCGCTGTCAACGGCAGCGACGTCTGGCTGAACGGCAAGAGCATCATCAAGATCATGGGTGCGAGAATCCGAAAAGGGTCGATCCTCAGGATCCGCGCCGACGGCATTCTCGCCGAAGAGGCGATCCGCGCGCTGAAGGAACTCATCGAGCGCAACTTCGATGAGGAAAAGAAACATGGCCGAACCGCTTAGACTGAAAGCGAAGAGCGCATCCCCGGGCATCGCATCTGGCCCGGCCTTTCTGGCCGAGCGGCCGGACGCTGCCCCTGCATCCCGAGCCGTCGGTGGATACAGCGCGCTGGAGAAGGCGATCGACATCTCGATCGGCGAACTCGAGCACCTCGCCGATGGAGCCGATGCCGAAAGCCGGGATATCATCGATTTCCAGATCGAGGTGCTGCGCGATCCGACGATCGCGGAAGCGACGGGCGCGCGCATGGAGGCCGACGAGAATGTCGTCTTCGCCTGGGTCGCCACCCTCGACGCCTATATCGGTGAACTCGAAGCGGCCGACGAGGAGCAGATGCGGGCACGCGCCGTCGATATTCTCGACATCAAGAACCGCGTGCTCGGGGCGCTCGCCGGCACCCCGATCGCCGATTTCCCGCCTGGCTCGGTCTTCGTTGGCAAGGATATGGAGCCGAGCCGCTTTCTCGCCCATGACTGGTCGAAAGGCGGCGGCATCGCGTTGTTTGCGGGCAGCACCGCCGGCCATGTCGCCCTGCTTGCCCGGGCGAAATCGGTGCCGATGGTGGTCGGCACGGGTCGCTTTTCGGCAGCAGATGGAGATCCCGTTCGCGTGGATGGCGACGCCGGTGCGGTCGTCCTGAAGGCCGGCGGCATGCTGATCCCGGCACCGGCACAAGCACCTGCCAGCGACACGCAAACTGGCAGCAGTGAGCTGCGCACGGCGGACGGCGTGCCGATCCTGCTCTCCATCAATATCAACGATCCCGCCGAGATCGATGCGCTCGATCCGGCAACGGCGGGCGTCGGCCTGATGCGCTCGGAATTTTCAGTTGCCTCGGTCGCCGATGCTGCCAACGAGGAACGACAGCTGGCAATCTATCGCCGCGTGCTGGAGCAGGCGGGCGACAGGCCGGTGATCATAAGAATGCTCGATATCGGCGGCGACAAGCCGCTCGCCGGCCTGGAAGACCTGCTGGCTCTCGCCTCGGGCCTGCGCGGCATCCGGCTGCTGCTTGCCCGGCCGGAAATCGCCCGCGTCCAGGCCCGCGCCCTGTTGCGCGCTGCTGTCTTCGGCAGGCTGTCGGTGATGCTGCCGATGGTGACGTTTCCCGACGAGGTCGACAGGATGCGCGAGCTATTCCGCGAGGAAGCCGAAAAGCTGGGCCGCCGTGCGCTGCCCCACCGAATGCCACCGATCGGCATGATGGTGGAGGTACCATCAGCCGCCTTGATGCTCGACGCCTTCGGGTCGGCGGCTTTCTTCTCGTTCGGAACCAACGACCTAACCCAATATCTCGCCGCCTCCGCCCGCGACGATATGGACGCCGATGCCGGCAAGGCTGCACCCGCCGTGCTCCGGCTGCTCGCCCAGGCGGTGAAGCTTTCCGCCGGCAAGCCAGTCAGTATCTGTGGCGACATGGCCGGCGATCCCAGCTATCTGCCCAGGCTGCTCGCTGCCGGCCTCCGGCATTTTTCCGTGGCGCCGGCCCGGCGTCCCGCGATAAGATCGGCGATCATCGGCCTCAATGCCGATGGCACAAGGGCAGCCGGAGAGTAGGATGGCGCGCGAAGACATCGAAGACGCCATTATCACCTACAAGTCCATTCTGGCGCAGATCATCGACAACAGGCCATCGGGCACGCGCCAGCGACTGGCGACGGCGCTTGGAAAACATCGCAGCTTCGTCACCCAGATCACCAGCCCGACCTATGCGACGCCGCTGCCGGCGCGCCATCTCGCGACGATCGTCCGCGTCTGCCATTTCAGCGCTGCCGAACAGGAGCGCTTTCTCGAAGCCTATCAGGCCGCCCATCCCGGCAAGTTGCCGGATCTCGGCCATTCCGAGAAATTGCGACACCTGTCGCTGATGGTGCCTGATTTCGGCGACGACAGGAAAAACCGCCTGCTGGAAGAGGCGATCTCAGATCTGGTGCAGAAAATCGTCGCGATATCGGGTGCGGAATGACGAGTAAGCTGGTTGACGTAACGTAACGCTTTTGGCCTTGGGAGAGGCTTGATGAAGAAGTTCATGAACACTGCGGAAACCATGGTCGCCGAAAGCGTCGAAGGCTTCGTGCGCGCCCATGAGGCCTTCGTGGTGTTCGGGCCTGAGCGCAGATGCATCCGCCGCCGCCATCTCACCCCTGGCAAGGTGGCGCTTATATCAGGCGGCGGCGCCGGCCATGAGCCGATGCATATCGGCTTCGTCGGACACGGCATGCTGGACGCCGCCTGCGTCGGCCATATCTTCACCTCGCCGACGCCGAGTCAGATCATCGCCGCGATCGAAGAGACCGATACCGGCGCCGGCTGCCTGCTGGTGGTCAAGAATTACGACGGCGACCTGATGAATTTCGAAATGGCGATCGAAATGGCCGGAGATCGCCACAGCCTCGACATGGTGGTCGTCAGTGACGATATCGAAACATCGAAGATCGGCGAAGGCAGAGGCCGACGCGGCGTCGCCGGAACGCTGGTCGTCGAAAAGATCCTCGGCGCTGCGGCCGAACGCGGCATGACACTTTCCGCATTGAAGCAGCTTGGGGAAGGTTTGAATACGCGCATCCGCTCAATGGGTGTGGCGCTGAATGGCGTGACGGTGCCGCAGACCGAGCGCACCACATTTTCGCTCGGACCCGACGAAATGGAGATTGGCGTCGGCATCCATGGCGAACCCGGCCATGCCAGGCAGCCCTTCGCCGCCTCCGACACCATCATCGGCCATCTCTGCCAGACCATCGCCGGCGACATCGCGGCAGCGCCAGGCGCCAAGGCGTTGCTCTTCGTCAACGGCCTCGGCGGCACGCCGCCCGCCGAACTCTACCTCGCCTATAACGGCGCCCGCCGTTTCATCGAGGAAAGAGGCATCCCGATCGAGCGCTCACTGGTCGGAACCTACGTCACCTCGCTCGACATGCAGGGACTGTCCGTCACCCTTGCCTTACTGACCGACGAGGAAATCGCCCTCTGGGACGCGCCGGTGGCGACCGCAGCGCTGCATTGGCCGTGACAGCGTTCCAAGCGTGTCAGATATAAAGCGCCGCCATCTTCCGCCAGGCGCCGGCGCGGTGGGCGCGTCCATCCCAGACATGTAACTGATGGCCGACATTCTTGTCCGCGAGCAACCGGCTGAGATAGCGGTTATTGTCGAGGAAAGGGTCAGCATCGCCAATGGTGAGAATGATGTCGCTCTCACGCAGCCTGTCGAGCCGCCAATCGCCGCCGAGCCCAGGCAGAAAATGCGTCGGCGTGTGGAAATAGACGCTGTCGTCGTAATAGCCGTCGAACAGGTCGCCGAAGGATTCCACCTTCATCGTCAGGTCGTAGCGGCCGGAAAAGGCGACGAGCTTGCGGAAGAGATGCGGATGGCGAAAGAACAGGCTTGCCGCCTGGAAGGCGCCGAGGCTGCAGCCATGCACGATGGTGCATTCATGCGAATTCTTCGCCGCCATCAGCGGCAGCACCTCATTCAGGATGTAATCCTCGAGCGCACCATGCCGGCGGATGCGCTCGGCCGGGTGACGGTGGAAGCCATAGAAGGTTTCTGCCGCCAGGCCCTCGATGCAATAGAGCTGGAGATGGCCGGCCCCGAGCTTGTCTGCGAGGCTCGCGACCAGCCCGAGCTGTTCATACTCGAAGAAGCGCCCGTCCCGCGTCGGAAAGACCAGCACCTTGGCGCCGGCATGGCCGAACACTACAGCGCCGCGCGTCTTTTCAGACGCGCAAAGGACGCTGTAGCACTTTGAATGGCTGCATAATTTTGTCCTTAAATCGAGTCCGATTGAAGGAATTATGCAGCAGCATCTCCATGTCTCGATGCAGCCGCTGACTGTACCAGCGCAGATATTCGCGGTTCATGGCACCCTGAAAAACTGTCCCAACTTGTCGCGGAGAACCGCCTCTTGCTCAGCGCCGCCAGGATAGTCGAAATGCCCGGCATCCAGGATGAAGATTTCATTAAATTTCGGTAGCGCATTCGCGACAGCGAACTGACAGGGTGGCGCCACCGAAGGATCGAACAGCGCAACGGCAACCAGCATCGGCACCTTGATTCGCGAAGCGGCCGTTGCCGCATCGTAGAGCCGAAGCGTCTCGAGCACATCTGCGTGTTCCTTATGATACTCCTGCACCGATTGCGCGCTGCCGACGGTCGGCAAGATCAGCCGCAACGGCTGATCCCCGAAACTTGGCAGCGCCAGATGGCCGCGATCGATGCGCTGGTCGTAAGCGATCGCCATTGCCCCGACACCGCCGCCGAAGCTGATGCCGCTATAGCCGATATGCCCTGAAAGCCAGGGATAGAGTGCAACAAGCGTCGAGACGGCAAGCCAGATATCCTCGACGCAGCCGCCGATGATATAGGATTTAGGCTTGTCGATATCGTGCAGCACATGCCAGGAGGGATTCTGCGAGATCGGCGGACGAGCGCTAAGCGACAGCCCGCGGCAGCAGGGAAAAAGCACTGCCGTTTCCTTGACCGGCAGATCGAATTCAGGCCGATCCCGCCCGCCATAACCATGCCCGACGACGAGGCCGCGCCGCACCTCCCCCTGACGCGGCAGGATGAGCCAGCCGCCGATCCTGAATGACCCGGTCGAGATATAGACGAGATCGAGCACATGCCAGTCGGGATGGCTGATCTTGCTCCGGCGCAGCACCGGCTGCGGATCGACCGTCAGCGCCCTGAGATAACGCGCCTCCCAGAAATCGTCGAAACCCTCAGGCGCCTCGGGCTGCTTGACGGCAAGGAGGTCTGCGAGCTGCATGCCGTAGGTCGGATCAAAGTCGAAGGGATGTGTCGTCGGAATACTCATCCAAGGCTTGTCTCGTGAAAAGGCCGGCGGCGCAAGACTCTGCCTTAGCCAGCCGATAAACCTTACCGGAACTCGGGCACCTTTACGCGGTCAGTCGCCTCGTATCGCCTGGATGTGTCGAAGAGCCTGCGGCCAACGGCGCGCGCAGTCTCCAGATGGGCGGCCGCATGGTTCGGTCCGGCTTCGAGCAACAGCTCCGATGTCACGACGCGGGCGCCGCAATAGTCGAAGATCCCGTGATCGATCTGCGTCTTCATGGCGCCGAAATAGCCGTGCCGCACATAGGTCCCGGCATCGGCGCCGCCGAGGCCGACCAGATGCACCGGCAGGCGGCCAAGCAACTTCACCAGCCCGGTATCCGGGCGATCGTCGTAAGCCCAGCCATTGGTGAACACCCGGTCGATCCATCCCTTGATAAGCCCCGGCATCGACCACCAGTAGACGGGATAGACGAGCACCAGCGCATCGGCGCGGTCGACCCTTGCCTGCTCGGCGGCAACGTCGGCGGGCAGCACCCCTTTCCTCAGATGCAGAGCAATATCTGCCGCGGTGAACCGGGGATCGAAGCCCTCGGCCGCGAGATCGGCAAACTCGACGGAATGGCCGGCATCGGAAAGTGTGACACCTTCGGCAAGATGGGCGGCGACGCGGTGGGTGAGCGACTGGGGATCGGGATGCGCGACGACGATGAGCGCGTGCATGGCGAAAACTCCTGCTGAATGATTGCGGATGGAGGACGCAGCCTGTATACCTTTAGTAAGCTACTTTCAGTAAGTTACTTTTGGTATATAGCGATGTCAAGCGCCGAAACAACAGGTCAGCCGACCGATCCGCAGCCGCGCCGCCGCCTGTCGCGTCAGGATCGGCATCGCCAGTTGCTCGACGTCGCTTGGCAGATCGCCCGTGACGAGGGAACGGAAGCGCTGACCCTCGGCCGGCTTTCCGAGCGGGCGGGCGTAACGAAACCCGTGGTCTATGATCATTTCGAAACCCGCCCAGGCCTGCTCGCAGCGCTCTACCGCGAATTCGACGCCCGCCAGACGGATGTGATGGACGCAGCCCTTGCGGCAAGCCAGCCGTCGCTTGCCGACCGGGCCACAGTCATCGCCACCTCCTATGTCGACTGCGTGCTGCTTCAGGGCCGCGAAATCCCCGGTGTGATCGCAGCACTTGCCGGCTCGCCGGAACTCGAAAGGATCAAGCGCGAATACGAAGCGGCCTTCATCGAGAAATGCCGCATCGCGCTTTCGCCCTTTACCGGTGCCGGCACGATCGCCGCAGCCGGCCTCTGGGCCATGCTCGGCGCCGCCGAAGCCCTCTCCTATGCCGCCGCGTCGGGCGACATCACCGCCGTCGAGGCAAAGAACGAACTGTTCGAAACCATCGTCGCGATGGTGGCGAGAAGTATGGGCGGCGGCACGCATCCCGATCACCTGCGCAATACGGCTGGCCTCGCATCGAGATGATCCGGCGGGAATAGCTGTATCGAATCCACCGCCCGCTTCGCCATGGAACTCGGTTATTTCGCGACCCTGGTGAGCGACGCGACGGCCGCCTTCTCGCACCTAATGATGCGTGCGGCGCACAAGCTGAACGGCCCGACCTACGCCCATGCTATTCTGACGATGGCCGAACTTATCGAAGTCTTGCCCAAGGCGTCTGCTTCAAAGGACAATGCCATGACCATGCTCTTCAAACTGCTCACAAGTGCCAGCTCGGAATCCCTGAACCGCGACCGGCGCAGGTTCCTGACCACCGCGGCGATCGGGATTGCCGCCGCGGGCGCGACCAGCCTGTTTCCGTCCTATCAGGCATCGGCTGCCGCGGGAGATGCGATCCGCCCGTTTCGCGTCGACACTCCCGAGGCGGACCTCCTCGACCTTCGCCGGCGCGTACTGGCAACACGCTGGCCCGAACGCGAGACGGTCGACGACCAGTCGCAGGGCATACAGCTCGAAAAGATCAAGCCGCTCGTCGATTATTGGGGCACCGGCTACGACTGGCGAAAGGCGGAAGCGAAGCTGAACGCGCTGCCGCAATTCATCACCGAGATCGACGGCCTAGACATCCACTTCATTCACGTCCACTCGAAACATCCGAATGCCCTGCCCGTCATCATCACCCATGGCTGGCCGGGATCGGTATTCGAGAACCTCAAGATCATCGGCCCGCTCACCGATCCGACCGCTCATGGCGGACGCGCCGAAGATGCATTCGACGTGGTCATTCCGTCGATGCCGGGCTACGGCTTCTCCGGCAAGCCGACCGGCACCGGCTGGGGGCCGGACCGCATCGCACGGGCCTGGGCGGAACTGATGAAGCGCCTCGCTTACAACAGCTACGTCGCCCAGGGCGGCGACTGGGGCTCGCCGGTCTCCGGCGCGATGGCACGGCTCGCGCCACAAGGTCTGCTCGGCATCCACATCAACCTGCCGGCTGTCGTGCCGCCCGAAGTTGCCGCGGTGCTCGCCGCGGGCGGGCCGGCGCCGCAGCGACTCTCCACCGAGGAACGCGCGGCGTTCGATGCCCTCAGCGCCGCAGCCAAGATGGGGAACAGGTCCTATGCCACGATGATGGGCACGGGGCCGCAGACGATCGGCTACGCCATATCGGACTCCCCGGCCGGCCTTGCGGCATGGACGCTCGGTCATCCAGGCTTCACGCACTGGACCTACGACAGCAGCGATCCCGAAAAGTCTCCCGACGAGGTGCTCGACGACATCACGCTTTACTGGTTGACCAACAGCGCCGCTTCCTCGGCCCGGATCTACTGGGAATATGGCGGCGGGCGCAGTCCCGTCCTTGCGGCCGGGGAGAAGACCTCCAAGATCGCGCTTCCGGTCGCCATCACCGTCTTTCCTGGGGAGAGCTATCAGGCCCCGGAGACATGGGCCCGTCGCGCCTATCGCAACCTTATCTATTTCCACAAGGTCGACAAGGGCGGCCACTTCGCCGCCTGGGAGCAGCCGGAGCTCTTCTCCGCCGAGCTTCGAGCAGCGTTCAGGCCGCTGCGCCGACCGATATGAGAGGAGCGGCGGCCCCTCGCCGCTCCAGGGATGCTGCCGCGGCCCTGCCACTTCCAGGCCTCGGCATCAGTCCCTATTCTCCCCCGCCGCCGTGAGGATCAGCTTTGTGATCTCGTCCGGGTGGGAGATCAACGACAGATGGCTGGCCTGGATTTCAATCGTCTTTGCTCCCATGCGTTTGGCCATAAAGCGTTCGAGATCGGGATTGATCGTCCGGTCCTCGGTCGAGACGGCATACCAACTCGGCTTCGAACGCCAAGCGGCCTGTGTCGTCTTGCCGGTCAGCAGCGCCTTCTGGAACGGTTGCTGCACGGCATAGAGCACTTTCGCCTTCGCCTCCGGCAGGTCACCGGCGAAATCACGCAGGAAGGCTTCCTCGCTGAGGCGTCCCTCGTCGCCGTCGAAGACGATGCCGGCCGAAGCCGGCGGCGTCGGGAAGGTTTTGGCGAGAGCGGTATAATCCTCACCTGCATCCGGCGCCCGCGCCGCGACATAGACGAGCGCCGAAACATTGGGGTGCACGCCGGACTCAGTCACCATCATGCCAGAAAACGAATGCCCGACGAGAACCGTCGGGCCGTCTTGTCGGTCGAGCACCCGCTTCACGGCAGCGACGGCCTCGGGCAGCGTCGTCAGCGGGTTCTGCACCGCCGTGGCATTGAGTCCAGCCGCCTGCAGGCGCGCGATCACCTCGGTCCAGCACGAGCCGTCGGCAAACAGCCCGTGCGCCAGCACGACGTTGCGCGCCTTTATGGGAGCGGATGTCGCGGCCATGCCGCGTGTGGCAAGCAGAGAAGCGGCAGCGCCGGCAACAAGGGCGGCCGAGAAAGCCCGTCTGTTCATCATCATGATCTGGTTCCTTGTGCGTCCAGGAATTGAAGGATCGAAAGCATGTCGGCTCGGGACCGAAGAACGGAAGCCAAGTCAAAATTGGTTGGTCTGTAATGCCATGTCGGAACGGTTCGTTAGCCGGGCGCGAGGCACTGGCCTTCGTCGGGTTGCGCGATCCCGTCGTCAAACTCGGTATTTGAAGCGGCTTCGTGTATGCAGAAGCCTGCTTGCTGGAGATTTATGTATTCCCATTCGACAGAAAGTCAATTATTGAATACGTAACACCTTCGTGATGCCACACGTGCATACACAGAAGAGGCACGCAATCGCATTTGCATACACGGGCGCTTGGGGCCGATGCCTGAAACAGATCGGAGATGACGGAATGGCGAATGGTTTCGAAACCGAGGATGACGGCGATGATCGCGGCTTGCTCTCCGATCGCATTCGCAACGCCCTGACCGACGAGATCGCCGCCGGCACGCTGGCGGCGGGTGCAGCGTTGGACGAACAGCAGCTTGCCGATCGTTTCGGCGCCTCCCGCACGCCGGTTCGCGAAGCGCTGCGTCAGCTGGCGGCGGGCGGCCTCGTCGAGCTTCGCGCCCGGCGCGGCGGCGTCGTCGCCCGTATGACGCCGGAGCGCATCATGGAGATGTTCGAGACGGTGGCCGAGATCGAGGCCGTCTGCGTCAGGCTCGCGACCTACCGCATGACGCCGCTGGAGCGCAGCCGCCTGATCGAACTGCACGAGCTCTCACGGCCAATCGTCGAAAGCGGCGACGTCAACGCCTATGATAGCTTCAACCGTCAGTTCCACGAGACCATCTACTGCGCCACCCATAACGGCTTCCTCGCCGAACAGGCGATCGCCATCCGCAACCGCCTGAACGCCTTCCGGCGCACGCAACTGCGCCAGGGCGAAAGGCTGAGCCGCTCCCGCGACGAACACGAGGCCATCATGCAGGCGATCGCCGAAGGCGACGGCGAGATGGCGTCACGGCGCATGCGCGCCCATATGCTCAACGCCGCCACCTCGCTCAGCCGTTTCATCGAGGCCAACAAGCCGGCGTGAATCTCCCTAAGGAATCGGGCAGTGGTATTTATAATGAGCCATGGTGGTCATCAACTCGTCGCCGGTGGCCCCGCGTATGCCGGGATTCTCCTCCAGGAACGTGCATAGCGTATTGCCGATCGCTTCCGCCGTAGTTCCGACTGGGATACATACGTTGACACCAACGGCGATTGCAAAATGCGCCGAGTTCACCATCCTGCTGGGTCTGGGAGCGGCTTCGGTAAAAATGYGACGAGCGAGTTGCTCATCACTATTCCATTTGTCCAACCAACCGGCAACATACCCGACGACAAACTGCCGGGACTCGCTGCAATCAGAATAGAGAACGTCACCGCTGGAAAACCCGGCTGGAATCTTTGCAGAAACCGTTGCCAAAAGGGTGGCGACAAGAATGCCCGACATCACATCTCCAAAGCTCGCAATAACGCAGAGCTTTGATCGGGAACGTGTCGGAAATTAGCTTAAAACGTGTCTTCTTTTTTGCTGCAACCAAAAAACAAAATGACAGCTAATCTCACCTCAGCCTCAATCGAACCGACTGACCTCAAGCCCGCTGCCGACCGGCAGCAGCACGCTTGATATCCCTGGCTTGGCACGGACAGCCTCACCATAGCGTTTGAGATCATCGCCTCCCGGGCGCAGCATGTTGTCGGCGACGATGATCGCGCCCGGATTGAGCTTGGGATAGAAGACTTCGAGGCAGGGAACGTAGAGATCCTTCCAGAGATCCACCAGCACGAAATCGATGCCGGAGGAAAGCGCGCCGATCATCTGGACGGCATCCCCGACCTTGAATTCCACATACTCGGCAAGCCCTGCCCTGACGGCCATGTCGCGTGCGTAGGCAGACTTGTAGTCGTGCATTTCCATGGTGATCAGCCGACCGCCGGAAGCGCGCGCGGCTTCCGCCAACCATATCCCGGAATAACCGAAGGAGGTGCCGAGTTCGAGGATCGTCGGCGCCTTGAGGCTCCTGGCGAGGATATTGATGAACTGCCCAGTCTCTGGTCCCACCGCGCGTAGCCGCTGATCCTGTCCTCCGTCGCGGCCGCCCGGAGGCAGTTCGCGCGGGCTGTTGTGCTCCGTCTCGATCATCGCGTGATAGATGTCGAGCACGTCCTGGATTTCGGTGTCCATTGTCTTCTCCATGACCGCCTGCACGAAATTCCTGCGTGTTGAGCAGATGATCATTGCCCGACCGAAACACCTCCGGAAAGTTAAACTTTGGCAATCATCGCCCTTGTTGGCCACCTTGCCGTTGCACATGCCGCCGGCGTCGGTTACATCATGCGCTCAATGGTCGGGTCACCCGGCCACGTAAGCGTTAACGTCACTCAACGCGTATGATCGAACGGCTTTTGCGGCTTCGATCTGCGCGACTATGTCCTGCGGATCGAGCTTCAAAGCCCCGGAAGGACACATGGATAACAATCAACTCAAAGAACAGACTTCACCCGCCCCTGTCATCGAGCGGATCCGCCACGACACGCGACGGCGCACCCTGATGGTCGAAAGCGTCATCGACATCACCCCCGGCATGCGCCGCATCGAATTGACCGGCGGCGATCTCGCCGACTTCACCAGTCTTGCACCCGATGACCACATCAAGATTTTCGTACCGGCCACCGATGGCGGGGAAGAACGCCGTGACTACACGCCGCGCCGCTACGACAATGCCGAACGCAGACTGACCATCGACTTCGCCTTGCACGAGGCAGGCCCCGTGACCCAATGGGCGATCGACGCGCGCCCCGGCGACAGGCTCGAGATCGGCGGACCAAGGGGCTCCGCCGTGGTTTCGAAGACAGTCAAACGATGGCTGCTGATCGGCGACGAAACGGCCCTGCCGGCAATCGGCCGCCGGATCGAGGAGAGCAGTGCCGGAACCGTCATCACCACAATCGCAGCCGTCACCGGCCCGTTGGAAGAGCAGGTCTTCGCGACATCAGCCGAACTGCACATCCACTGGGCGCATCGGCCTCTCTCGCAGGCAACCGATGCCGCAGCGCTGCTGAAATTGTTGAGCACGGTCGATATCCAACCGGAAACCTTCATCTGGGTCGCGGCGGAAGCCTCGGTAACACGCGATATCCGCGCCTATCTGCTGGAACGAGGTTGCCCGCTCGGCTGGATCAAGGCATCCGGCTATTGGGTGTTCGGCAAGGCCGACACGACTGAGAAATTCGGCTAGGGGTCATTCCACAGATTCCATTGGTGACGTGCTCTCACTCACTTCGCTCCGGATTTTATGATCCGGAGCGATCAGATGGATGAAGAGGTATGAATTGAGCAAGTCCCCGCATCTGCCGGAACGCTGCGGCAGGTGGTCGTCCGCAACTGTGAGCACCGGGCGCCAACCACCGACTTATCGAAGGAGATCGACCACGCGGCGGGCAGAACCCAATGCGAGCGTCCATCCCAACATGCCGTGGCCGGCATTGATGTAGAGACCTTTGATGCGTCTGGAGGCGGCGATCATGGGCTTGGAGGTCGGAGTCATGGGCCTCTCGCCCGACCATCTCGTCAGTTCGTCCGATCGGTCGAAAAGATCGGGCAGCACTGCGGACGCGGCCAGCTTGAGCGTGTCGAAACGCCCGACATCAAAACCGGCTCCGGGACGCTCGATGTCTGCCAGTCCGGCAACACGAAAACGGTCGCCGATTGCCACAAAGGCAAGCTTTCGCTTGACGTCTGTCAGGCTGATACTTGGTGCAAGGCTGGATCTTGGAATGGTGAGCGAGTAGCCTCTGACGGAGCGTATGTCCCGGGCCTCGGGCAGATCGGACACGAGGGAAAGGATCTGCGGCCCTGCGGCGACAATAGCGGCGTCGACGTGAAGCTCGTCGCGATCCTCGAACCTCAACCCTGTCAGCACGCCTCCCGTTTGGACAAAGCTCGAAACCCTCCTGCCGAAAAGCGTCGACACCTGCCCGCGCCCGACCATCCAGGCGGTCAGCTGGCGGCAAAATCCGGCCGCATCGCCGAGGGCATCATCCGGAGTATAAACGGCGCCGGCAATCTCTCCCTGATACGCGGCAAGCGCCGGTTCGATGTTTTCCGCCTCCACCCGCTTCAGCAGGCGTTGTTCGAAGCCAAGGGCATTCTTGCGCACGACACTGGAATGGGCGGCAGCAAAACTCTGCGGGTCGGCGTAGAGATGCAGCTTTCCGGCGACACGGTAATCGAATTCGACATCGGTTTCCTTAAGCAGGATCGCGAGTTCGTAACGGGATTGCTCGGCGAGGCGCAGGATGTCCTGCGTATTGTTCCACCAACGCCTGAACGGGGTATTGGCAATAAATTTCAGCCCCCAACGCAGAAAGTCCCGGTCGAGTTGCCAGTGGATGCGGAAGGCCGGATCGCGCCCCATCGCAATGGCTGGCAGATGCTTCAGCAGGGCTGGCGATGCCATAGCGTCACCATAGGCCCAGGACAGCTGCGCGGCGTTGCCGGCACTCGCCCCCGTGCCCGGCTCGCCCGCCGCATCGACAAGTGTCACATCATGCCCCGCCCGGGCGAGAAGATAGGCCGACGACACGCCGACCACGCCGGCGCCGATCACCGCAACGCGCCCCATCTCAGGCCTCGTCGCCGACGATGGCCGTCAGCTCGACTTCAACAGGAACCCCACGTGGCAGGGATGCAACGCCGACCGCGATGCGGGCATGCGTCCATCGATCCGGGAAAAGCTCTCGGAGCAGTTCCGAAGCGCCATCGACGACCGCGCCGTGGCGCTCGAAAGCAGCATCTGCCGCGACATAGCCCGCCAGCCGTACGAAGCCCTGGATCTTGTGGAAGCCCCCCGCAGCTCCCTCCAACTGGGCAAGCGCATTGAGGAGCGCCCAACGCGCACATTCTCGCCCCTCTTCGATGGAGACTGATGCTCCGAGGTGTCCCGTCTGCAGCACCACGCCATCCTTCAACGGCACTTGACCGGAAATGGTGATGATATTGCCGGTCCGCACAGCTCCGGAAAATGCACCCGGTGGCGAGGATGCTTCCGGCAGAGCAAGCTCGAGCTGTACCAGCCGTTCGCGCACGCGATTGCTTCCAGCCGACGAAGCATTGCGTGCCTTGCGGGCTGCCGCTTCGGCGCTGCGGTCGACGAAGGCCCTCATGACATTCCTATCGAGTTCAGTCAGCCGGTATTCCGGGTGCCATTGGATACCCAGGCAAAAGCCGTCTGTTTCTCCTTCGAATGCCTCGATGATGCCGTCCGGCGCCCTTGCAGCGACACGGAATCGTCCGTGGCCGGCCAAAGCATGCCGATGCAGGCTGTTGACGCGCGCCGACCTCTTCCCGACCCAGTTGGCGAGCACGCTGCCCTGCTCGACGATGATCTCGTGCGCCAGCACGTCGGGGACATCTTGCGGGATGTGGGATACGGCGGCGGCCGGCAGCTCGGTTTGAAATTTGCCTCCAAGGCATTCACCGATCAGTTGCATGCCATGGCAGATGCCGAGAAGCGGCTTGCCGGTTTTCAAGGCTTGCTCGACCAGCTGAATTTCGAACTGCCTGCGCGCCCCTGTCACCTCCGTCCCCGGCCGCGCACCGGTAAGGAGGATTCCATCGGCGAGTGCCAAGGCCGGTGCCAGGTTCCGGGTATTGTAAGGCAGGATCAACGGAATTCCCCCTGCCTCGGCTATGGCGTCCGCATAGTTGGCGCGTACCACATACTCCTTCTCGGTCGGAGCATCAGGCGCTTCGCTGAGGTCGGGCGTCATGAGGATCACCGGCCAACGAGGTTCATCCGATTGCGTTGCATGCCGACGTGCGTCGCCGGTGGCAACGGTCGTTTCAATGGTCATGGTCTTGGCCTTGTGATGACGAGTTAGCGGGTGGCCGGAAGGGCTAGCCGGCGCGAGAGGACCGAGAAAGGCCAGGCTATCGCGAAATAGCAGAGGCCGACGGCAATGTAGATTTGCAAGGGCAGGAAATACTCGGTCGCCATTGACCGCCCGGTGAGGACCAGTTCGTTGACGGTAACCAGCGAAGCGAGCGAAGAATCCTTGAGCAGCGAGACGAAGGTGATGATCATGGGCGCCAGAATGACACGCGCGACCTGCGGCAGGATGATCAGGACGAAGCTCTGGGCCGGGGTGAAGCCCGCGGCTAACGCTGCCTCGCTCTGCCCGGCAGGTATAGCCTTCAGGCCGGCGCGGAAAAGCTCTGCGACCTGGGCCGCGAAACACAACGCCAGGCCCGCAATCGCCGCGCCGAAAGCATCAAAGACGATCCCGATACCCGGCAAGCCGAAATAAAGCAGAAACAAAACCGCCAGCAGCGGCACGCCACGCACGATCGTCACATAAAGGGCCGCAAAATACCTTAGCGCCGCGAAACTGGATTTCTGGCAGAGCGAAAGCAGCAAGCCAAAAACGAATGCCAGGGCAAAGGCACAAACGGAAAGCAGGGCCGTATTCACCATCGCCCGCAGGAGGAGAGGCAGCCATTCGGCACCATAATCGCCATAGGGCGCTAGGAAAGCGCTCATCCTTTCAATCTCCCATAACGTCTTTCGAGGAACCGCGTGACCTGCATCAATGGCAAGCTCAGCAACAGGTAGAGTGCCGCCGCCGTCGCGTAGATCATTGTTGTCTGGAAGGACGACGTCACCATTGAGCGGGCAAAGAACATGATTTCCGGCGCCGCGATGGCCGAGACGACGGATGTATCCTTGAGGAGCTGCACCGCGTAGTTCCCGAGCCCTGGAAGCGCTATCCGCATGGCCTGCGGCGTCAGGATCTCAAAGATGGTCTGGAGCGGGGTCAGCCCTGCGGCAAGCGCCGCCTCCGCCTGCCCGCCAGGCAGCGCGGCGAAACCGGCGCGAAAGATTGCACAGGTGATCGCCGCTCCGATGAGCCCGAGGCCCAGGACGGCCGCCGTGATCGACGTCAATTTCACGCCGATGCTGGCAAGCCCGAAGTAGAGGATGAACAGATGCGTCAAGGCCGGCACATTGCAGAGAATCTCGCAGCAGACATCGATCACCAGATCGATGAATTTGATCCCGGCAAATTGCCTGAGCAGGGCGAGAAGGAACCCGAAGGCGGCTGCGAGCGCCAGCGAGGCGATCGTGACGAAAACGGTTATGCCGAGGCCGGCGACGAGCCCCTGGACGACCGAGAAAAATATGGAAAATCCGGTCATGACGCGCCTAGTGCCGGATCTTGTTGAGAAACGCTTGCGTTCGCGCTTCGCGGGGAGCGGTTATGACCTGGCGTGCCGGCCCGGCTTCGACGATGGTGCCGCCGTCAAGAAACAGGACGCGATCGGCAATGTCGCGCGCGAACGCGATCTCGTGCGTGACGATCAGCATCGTGCGCCCTTCGGCCGCCAGCTCCTCCATCACTTTCAGAACTTCCTGGACCAGTTCGGGATCGAGTGCGGATGTCGGCTCGTCAAACAGCATGAGCTTTGGCTTCTGGGCAAGCGCCCGCGCGATCGCGACACGTTGCTGCTGGCCACCGGACAGTTCGAGCGGTGAGGCGTCGGCGCGGTGCGTCATATGGACTTTGGCCAACATCTCCAACGCCAGTTCGCGGGCCTCGGCAGCAGGCAGGCCGCGCACCTTGCGCGCCGCGATCGCCACGTTTTCCGTCACCGACAGATGCGGCCAGAGATTGAAGAGCTGGAAGACCATGCCCATCTCGGCGCGTTGCGGTGCAAGTTGCCGGTCGCTCATGACATGGCCGTTGCGCGCACCGATGCGCTCGCCATCGAGGCGGATCTCGCCGGCACTGGGCTTTTCCAGAAAATTCATGCAGCGCAGACAGGTGGATTTCCCGGAGCCGGACGGACCGATCAGGGCAATCTTCTCACCTGGCGCGACATCGAAATCGATGCCTTTGAGAACTTCGATAGGACCATAGCTCTTGCGCAGGCCTGCAACGCTGAGAAGCGCATTCATCGCCGTTTCCTTATGCGACTATATCTACAGCGCCGCGCGTCTTTTCAGACGCGCCAAGGACGCTGTAGCACCTTGAATTGCTGCATAATTTTCTCCTGAAATCGATTCTGATTTAAGGAATTATGCAGTAGGCGAAGAGGGTGGACGAAAGCTGCCGTGCAGCTTCCGTCCGCACGGCTGTTCAGCCGCCAGCTGCGCAAGACGGCAGCTTGTAATCTGCCGGGCGATCGACGCCGGCTCGGAAGTTTTGGCCCACCGGCTTGAACCAGACATCCGACGACAATCCGTAGCGGGCGCCGATTTCCTTCATCTCGCAAGTCTTCCACATGTCAGCGATGATGACGTCCATCTTCTGGCGCAAATCGTCGTTCTTCTGATTGAGGCCAAAGACCACCTGGCCGAGACCGGTCAGCAGCGGGAAATCCGGACTGTTATCGGTGAAGGCAAGGAAGTGCATATTCCAATCAGGGTTCTGCTTGATGGCATAGGAGACCACCGGCGGATCGCCGATGACAGCGTCGATGCGCCCGGCAATAAGATCGCGCACGGCCGCGTCGGACGTGTCGTAGAGCGAGAGCTGAAGATCTTTGATGCTCTTCAATTCCGGAATGAACGAAAAGCCGGTGATCGTGCCGATCTTCTTGCCTTCCAGATCGGAAAGCTTGTCCCAACTCGTCTTCGTCGATTGCATGATGCCATTTTTGAAGTAGTGGATCGGCTCGGACAAACTCATGATCTTCGTACGCTTTTCGGTCCAGCCCATGGTGCCGAGCATGGCGTCGACGCGGCCTGACTGAACGGAGGCGATCGTACCCGACCATTCCATGAGCGCCGGCTCAATCTTGAGGCCGAGCTTGTCGGCAATGCGCTGCATGATTTCACCGTCGTAGCCTATCAGCTTCCCGTCCTGCCAGCCGGAGCCGGGCATGTCGCCGGTGAAGGCAACCGTCAGCTTGCCCTGCTCGGCAAGTTCGAAAGCATTGGCGATAGATGAAAGGGACATGAAGCTGCCTGCCAGCAGAGCGCACGTCACCATCCTTCTCGAAAGAGAAAGTGCCATTGTTCTGTGATCCTTGATTTGTTGGTTCCCCGGTCCGGTGGTTTCTGCTCCCCGGATGTCGCGTTCGACGAGAAGAAACTTGACACCGAAGACCGCGCCTGAATTTTATAAATCAGACATTTTCTTTGAAAAAAGGACATGGCTGCGCCCATGATCACATCCGAGCAACCTCCTGAAGCATCCGCCGGCGAGCCAGACTATGTGCGCTGGCTCGACGATCTTTGGGCCGAGCGGCTTCTGGTCGCACGCGACCGAAAGGCCGATCTCTCCGTCGGCATTCTCCTCTGGCCGACCTTCCCGATGATGTCGCTGACGGGTATCGTCGAGCCTCTCAGGCATGCGGCGGACTTCGCCGACAATTCCCGTCCATTACATTGTCGCTGGTCGATCATGGGGGCTCCGGGCCATGCAGCGGTCGCCAGCTGCGGCATCCGGGTTCACGCCGATGCGCCCTACATCAACCCGACCGACTTCGACTACGTCGTGGTTATCGGTGGCCTCCTGCCACATCTGCGCGCCGCACCCGGCAAGCATCGCGACTATCTCAGGGTGGCGGCATCGGCGGGTGTCCCGGTAATTGGTGTTTGCACGGGCGCCTTCGTCTTGGCGCAGGAAGGACTGCTTGCCGGACGCAAGGCGTGCGTTCATCCGTTTCATGCGGAGGATTTCCGTATTGCCTTTCCGCGTCTAGCCTTCTCCACGCGCGATGATTTCCTGATCGAAAACGGTCGCATTACCGTGCCTGGCGGCGTATCGATCCTGTCGCTGATGACTGAACTCATCCGCACGCATTGCGGACCGGATCGGGCGGCCAAGGCCGTGCACCAGCTTTCGCTCACGGAGCAGAAGCACATGAGCGTCTTCGATCACGGCCGCGCCACAACATTTCGCCGCACAGAAGATTCGCGCATACAGCGAGCCGTCGTTCTCATCGAGAGTCGGAAAGGCCGCGACGTCTCACCGGAACAGGTGGCCTCTTTGGTCGGCCTGTCGCCACGCCAGTTCGCGCGTCTCTTCCAGGACAATATCGGCATTACCCCGAAGCGCTTTATCGTCGAGACGAGATTGCGCTATGGCCGTTTTCTGATCGAAAATAGCACACTGCCCATGACGGCGATCGCCTTTGAAATCGGATTCTCCGACTCCGCCCATTTCGCGACCGCTTTTCGCAAGAAGTATGGCAAGCCTCCCAGGAGTTTCCGCTGATCTTTGTCGGGTCACCACGGCAGGATCGAAAACCGACTTCGACACTATTGCGATTTAATCGGATACGATTTATATAGGTCTCATCGTTAGAAAGCCCGGACAGGATGGACCGATGCCGACATCTAAAGCAGCTAAGGGGCCGGATATGCCCGCGCCCGCCTCCCCGCCGGCGGGCAAGGACGGCCGGAAACTTTCGAATTTCCTGTGCTTCGCGGTCTATTCGGCAAATCTCGCCTTCGGCCGCGCCTATAAGCCAATCCTGGACGAGCTTGGCCTGACCTACACCCAATATATCGCTATGGTGGCCCTCTCCGAAGAGGACGACCAGACCGTCGGCGTGTTGGGGGAAAAGATGTTCCTCGAATCCAACACCCTGACTCCCATCCTCAAGAAGCTGGAGTCGAATGGTTTTATCACCCGTCACCGCGATCCCGCCGATGAACGGCAGGTGCGGGTCAGCCTGACGCCGGCGGGACGCCAACTGGTTGAAACCGATCCCGGCAACGCGCTGCTTGGCGCCATCGGCCTCGGCGACGACTTTCCCGTCGTGCAGAAATCGGTGACGACGCTGCGCGACAACCTGCTGCGGTCAACGCAGGGCGAACCGGGGAAATCGTGATCGCGGCATCAGTCGCCTGATCTCGCCTGGGTCTACTGCCGCAGCGGCCGGAACGCAGCCCTAAGCTCGGCAGTGAAAGCCATCGGCTGTTCCCAGGCGGCGAAGTGACCGCCCTTCGGCAGCCGGTTGTAGTGGATGAGCTTCGGATAGGCCTTCTCCGCCCAGCTCTGCGGCGCCTGGTAGATCTCATCGGGAAAAGCACTGACCGCCACCGGGATCTTGATGCCCCTGGGGTCGAAGAACCCGCCCGACGGATGGTGCGCGTTGTCCCAATAGAGGCGTGCCGAGGAGATTGCGGTGTTCGTCAGCCAGTAGAGCGTGACGTTGTCGAGGATATCGTCCTTGGTCAGCCCCTCGGGCTCTCCGTCGAAAACGCGGGCGATCATCCGGTAACTGCGGATGTCGTGATCGAGCATCCACGACGCAAGCCCGACCGGCGAGTCGACGATGCCGTAGAGCGTCTGCGGCCGGTTGTTCATCTCGATGGCATAGCCCAGCCCATTCTTGTAGAAATCGTCGAGCTGATCGAAGGCGCGCCTTTCGTCCGGCGACAGGTCGGCTGGCGGCATGCCGCCGGCGGCAAGAGCCTTGGCGATGTCAGCCGGAACCGTGGCCGCCATGTTCGTGTGGATGCCGAGCAATCCCGGCGGCTCCTGCACCGCCATCAATTCGGTGACCGCGTTGCCCCAGTCGCCACCCTGCGCCACGAACTTCGTGTAGCCGAGACGTTGCATCAGCGTCACCCAAGCGTGCGCGATGCGCGGCGGGTTCCAGTTCCCCGACCCCGTCGGTTTCCCGGAAAAGCCGTAGCCCGGCAAAGACGGGATCACCACGTCAAATGCATCCTCTTCGCTCCCGCCATGCGCCGTGGGATCCGTGAGCGGTTCGATGATCTTCAGCTGCTCGATGATCGAGCCAGGCCATCCATGTGTGACGATCAACGGCAGCGCATTTTTATGCTGGGAGCGCACGTGAATGAAGTGGATATCCAGCCCGTCGATCTCGGTGATGAATTGCGGCAAAGCATTGAGCCGCGCCTCCATCTTACGCCAGTCGTAATCCGTCGCCCAATGTTTCGCGAGTTTCTGGATTGTCGCAAGCTGCACGCCCTGGGTATCGTCCGCGACGGTCTCCCTGTCAGGCCAACGGGTGGCCGCGACGCGCCGGCGCAGATCGTCAAGCTGATCCTCGGAGAAATTGACGCTGAATGGGCTAAGCCCGTCGCCGTTTGCCTCAGCGCTGCGCGTCCCGCCAAGCATGCCGATGGCTCCGGCGGCGGCCGTGGCCGCAAGCAGCTCGCGCCGCGTGGGCGTTGATAGGGATGTGGGTGGCATGACGCTCTCCTCTCCGTTTGATCTGTTCGGAAACGGACGAAGATCGACTGACCGACCTCGTTCGCAGCAGCAGGTCATTCGCGTCTGTCCGGGGACTATGCGCCCGGGCAATACAGGGGTCAACTTACCCTGTCAGGCTGTACCTCGACTGTCTCGATGGACGACTGGTCATTGCAAAGAGCCGTGGCTGCGGGCAGCATCGGCGCGAGATTGATGAGGAGAGGAGAATGCATGCCCGACATCGCGATGGGCGTCTTGAGCCGGAACGGAACCGTTCTTCTGGCCAGGCGCAGTTCGGAGCGCAAGGTGCACCCGGATCGCTGGAGCCTCCCGGGCGGCCATATCGAAGAGGGTGAAGACGCCGAGACGGCAATGTGCCGGGAATTGATGGAAGAAATAGGCGTGACGCCGGAGCTCTGGCAGTTTGCAGGACGGTTCGGATCGGAAGGCCCGCCCGAAGCATCCGTCACGTTCCATGTCTATCACGTCGATAAATGGCACGGCCGGCCGCGACTTATCGGTGATGAACACACCGAGCTCAGATGGTTCACCGCCGCCGCGATAGAAAAAGAAGCCGAATTGGCGTTGCCTCAGCTCACTGAGATGCTGGCAAACCTGGCCATGCGGAAACCAGGCGCACCCGCTTAGGTCTCTTTGGCGGTCACGACGTCTCGCCGGCTGAACGGGTCTTCAGCGCGCATGATGCTGGACGTCGCCAAGCGCACCAGCCTCCATCATCTCGGCCGCCCTCGCATAACCGCCGCCCATCCCGTCGAGGAAATGCAGGTGCGAATCCGGCCTGTCCGATGGCACGAGACAAGTCATCAGCGCATGCGACTGGCGGTGCAGTCCGAAGTTGATCTCGCCGCGCGCCCTTGCCGGAACGAGGATCGCTTCGACCCTGTCGATCTGTTCCGGCGTGCAGTCCAGCGTCAGGCGCAAACCGTCGTCGAACTTGCGGAAATCCGAATTGGCGGCGACCTCCGACCAGCCTTTCGCATCGACCTGCTTCCCACTTTCTCGTGACAAAGGAATACCGCCGGGAAGCGGATGAGACTGGCGCGGCGCGGCATCGAAAACCGCAAGCACACGTTTCCCCAGCGCCGCAAAGACCTCGGGACTGATATGGTCGCTTGGCTCGACCAGCAGCGACAGGATCTCGCCACGTTGGCTTGGGAACGGGGTCCAGTCACAGCTGAGGCCAGCCAGATCAGGCTTCGTCGCGTAGCGGCCCGGCTTGACCAGATACCGGCCGCTCTTGATCTGCTGCTCCGCCCATTTGAGCCCTCCCCCTGCAAACATCGCATAGGTCGCTTTTTCCGAAGCCGCATAGCGGGCAATTCTGACGTCGCGCCCACTATTGCGGATTTCACGCACGGTGAGCAGCCCGATCCGAAGGGTAAGATCGAGATCGCTTCTTGCAAAGCTCGCGACCTGCCGCAACGCCGAGGTCGCGGCCATGATGCCGTGCGGCGGCAAGGCGAATGCCGCCCCATCCCCACGAAACACGAAGGGGAAATCGAACGAACCCCAGGCATTGCCGAGCGCCGCGATGACAGATGCGCCGGCATAGTTGACGTCTTCATAGCGCCCCGACCGGATCGCCGCGGTCGAGCTGACGACGTCGGTGATGCCGATCAGCCAGTCATCGGGCAACGGCTCATAGACATCAGGATCGAGCACGAGCGAAAACTCGTCATAGGCCTGGTGCGGCTGGGCGTGGCTATTGATCATGGCGTATCCAGATCGGCAAGATTTCCGGTGCCTGCTACCTCAGGAAGGGGTCTGCCGGCGATCGGCAGGCCCTCCGCATCAAATCCTCTGGCGGTGAGGTCTACCCTTCCGCGCTCAGACAAGCTTGGTCTCGACGTCGATATTGCCGTGTGTCGCCTTGGAATAAGGGCAGATGCCATGGGCTGCCTCGATCAGCTCCTGCGCGACGTCGCGATCGATGCCGGGCAGGCTGACATTGAGGCGCGCCCTGAGGAAGAAGGAACCGTTATCGACGTTAAGATCGATCTCCGCATCGACCTCGGGACCGGCCGGCAGCGTGATCTTCCGTTGCGAGGCGGCGAACTCGATGGCGCCGATATAGCAGGCCGACCAGGCGATGCCGAACAGGTTTTCGGCAGCTGGATGAGGTTGCGGCAGCTTGATGTCGATCGTGCCGTCGCTGCTGCGTGCAGAGCCGTTGCGGCCGCCGGAGATGTGGGTTTTGCCGGTAAAGAGAAGCTTCTCGGTCATGGTGATATCCTTTCGGTTTGGATTTATTACGCATCCGATTAAATCGGATGCGCTCTAATACGCCGCACCAAAACCGATGTCAACAACATTCCGATTTAATCGGATACGATTTGTTTCTCCGACAAACTCATCGCATCAAGGCAATCCTCGACGGCAGCTGCGCGAGCAGACCTACCCGCTGAGCAAAGTCACGTCTTGCCCGGGAACAGAGCCCTCTATAGGTTCTGCCGGCAAGCGCGAGGTGACGTCCATGAAAAGCCCGGAGAGATGACATGTCCTCCATAACAGCAGACAATGCGGGACAGTATGGCGACAGCCGGAAGCTCGCCGCGCGGGCTCGACTGCATAGCCAATACACCATCGCCGAGACGGCCTGGTTTCCATGGGTTGCGGCGCGGTTGTCCCTGAAGCCAGGCGCTCGTGTCCTCGACGTCGGCTGCGGGCCGGCCTGGTTCTGGGCAGCAACGGCAGGTCTGCTGCCGGAGAATCTTGACCTGACGCTCGCCGACCTTTCACAAGGCATGGTCGACGAGGCGGTGGCGCGTTGCAGCGCCCTGCCATTCGGCTCCGTCCGGGGTTGCCAAGCCGACGCAGCCGCACTCCCCTTCGAAGATGGCGTGTTCGATGCCGTGGTCGCGATGCATATGCTCTATCACCTGCCCAACCCGGCCGCCGGCATCACGGACATGTCAAGAGTGCTGAAACCAGGCGGCTTACTCGCGGTCACAACCAACGGCGCCGGCAATATGCGCGAGATCTACGAGCTAACGACGATATTCGGCAGTGCCCCATCCGATCCGGCTGCCGAAGCCTTCGGATATGACGCTGCCGAACGATTGATGCGGTCGCAATTTGGAAACGTGAGCATGTCGCAGCATCCGGCAAGCCTGCGGATCACCGAGCCCGAGGATGTATTCCTGGCGCTCACCTCCTATCCACCCGGCGATGGCGCCGGCGAACTGCAGCTCACCAGGTTCCGTCAAGCCATTGCCGATGCGTTCAGGCAGTGCAACGGCGTGCTTGAGGTCCGCAAGGAAACTGCGCTGTTCTTGAGCAGGAAGACGGCCTGATCCGATCACTGCATCTGCTGCGACGTTACGAGCGCGGCCGGCCGTCGTCGAACAGCGTGGCGAGCCACTGGTAGTATCGCGGCTGCTGCTCTCGCAGCTGGCTGCGCGAATAAGGCGGCCGATCGATGTCACCGAACAGGTAGACGCTGGCCGTGACCGCGAAGAACTCGTGACCATTGCTCATCATGTAGGAATCGCCCGGCCAGACCCGCCGGCCGATATCGAAGAATTGCTTGACATCGGGATTGTCGAATCCGCCCGGAAGCATCCGGTCGTGGTAGGCATGCAGAAGTTCATGCAGGATGATCGGCTTGTCGGGCGCAAGACTTTTGACGCGCAGGTCGATGCCGGTCTTGCTGCTGTAATGGCCGGGCCCGGCTTTTGCGGCGGCTGGGTTGGCCCAGATCCTGATCGTGCGCATGAAGGTGAGAACATCGGGTTTAAGATCGACATGCTCGACAATGTCGAGCTGCCGCTTGACGGCCGCGACCATCTCCCGGTCGGGCTCCGCGCCCTTGGCGTTGGTGAGATCGACCTGCCATCCATGATAGTTGAAAACCAGCGGATCGGCTGACGCCGCCCCCGCTGCCGAGATCATGATGGCGATGGCGGCGCAAAGCGCCAGAATTCTCGAAATCGGTCTCACGGCCCCTCCTCAACATGTCCGACGCGGACTGTTGCACAGGCACCCTGAAGGCACAATCGCGTCATCACGGCGTTGATGTCGCGCGCATAAAGTCGGGAAAATGCCGATGTCGCCGAGCGGCGCTCAGACCTTCTCTCTCTTCCTGATTTTTTCCTTCGGTTCCACCGGCGCATCGGGCGTCGGGGCCAGAAGTTTGCGCAGCGATCCGATCTTGTCCTTCACCAACGGCCGGAAGCGCGTCGCGCGATAGGGCATGTCGGCAGCACCATAACCCTCCGGCCCGTCGTCATTGCCGCGATTGATTTCCGCAAGCTTCACCCCGATGAAGGTGCCGTCGATATAATGGGTATATTCGCCCACCCAGCGGATCGTATAGATCTCGCCTTTGCGGATGAGCTGGTCGATGCTGACATGCTTGAAGGTATCGTTGATGCAGACGACCTTCTGGCCGACGTGGAAATCATAGCTCATGGATCAAACTCTCGAAACGGCAATCCGCCTGGCCGATCTATAGCGTGCCCTGCGGCGGGGATGAACCGTTTTCTGCCAGCCGGCCCAATTGCGGCCGCAACATCAGCATCCGCCGCATGGTTCAGGAGGACATGCATCAGTCGCAATAGGCCTTGCCGCTTTTGCGGGAGCGAAGATCGAAGTGGAAGTGGTTCCAGTGCTCCGGGTTGCTGCCAGGCCCCAGCACGGTGTTGAAATAGCGGCAGCTGTCGCTGCGCACCGCCTTCAGCAGCCGCCCCTCGCGCAGCGAGAACAGGCCCTTCTTGCGCACGTCGATCTCGTGGCCGTTCTTCAGCACGAACTTGCCGACGTCGATGGCGTTGCCGCGGGCGTGTTCCGACATCGGATTGTATTTCTGCCGGCTGTTGTTCATGCGCCGGCAGGAATAGCCGCCGAGCGGCTGGATCGTCTTGATGCCGGACCAGTAACGGTAGCGGGCGGACGGTGCCAGTTCGTTCTTGACCCATTTGGCGAAGGCGAGCGTCACCTGGCAGTTCAGCGTTACAGCCGGGCGGACGCCGATATTGCCGGAAAGCCCCTTCAGCGACACCGGATAAGGCACCTGGCAGGCCGGGCCGTTCGAAATCGGCGGCTTGTCGTCGAAGAGCACGCCCATGCGCTTCAGCTCGCGCCGGCAGGCAAGCTCGGACGATGGCATGACGCTGGGATCGACGGGTGCCGCCGGCTCGCTCATCATCGGATTGTTCGGCCGCAGCATCGCGACCTCTTCGCTCTCGTCCTCTTCGGGAACACGGGTCGGCGCCACCACCGGGCTGCCGTCGTTCCAGGCGGGCGCCCGGCTCATCTGCGTCTGCGCAGCCGGCTGCGGCATTGGTTGCTGCGCGGGCTGGCGCATGGGCTGGTTGAGCTGCGTCGGATTGTCGGTGCCGATGCCGTCGACAACAGGCTCGGTGGCATTGCCCTCGGCGATCTGCTGCTGTTGTTCCTGCGCCAGCCCGACGACCGGCTCGGCTCCGAGCTCATCATCCATGTTGACGCCGCCGGATGGGATCGCAAGATCCTGCGTGCCGCCCCAGTTCTGGTTCTGCTGCGCCAGCGCCTCGTCGCTGTCGATCATCGGCAGCTTGCGCCCCGGTGCGGTTTGCGGCGGAGCGGCTCGTGCAGCGTGGCCGGTACCGGCAAGGTTCGGCGTGTCGAGGTAATCGACGGAGCCCTGGCTATTGCCGACGGGCGCGCTGGAAACTGGATAGGAGGCCTGACTTTCCACAGGTGCCATTCGGACCGAGGGCGCCATGCGCGCCGCTGGCGCCCGCGCGGGCGAGATCGAGCTGACCCTGGTGCCGTTGTCGACATTGGCCGGCGGCACCAGTCCGTCGCTGATCGAACAGGTCGTCAGCGCCGCCGAGAGGATAACGGGCAAAAGGGTTCGCCGAGGAAAGGAAACAAACGCCATACTCTTATCGCTTCCGCAGGCTGGCTGGGCAGTGACCGAAAAAACTCACTCTAATTTTAATTAAAAACGGTGAATGAAAACTTACCGGCACAATCTGAAGGCGACGGAAATGAAAAAGGCCGGTTTCCCGGCCCTTGATCTCTCCGTTTCCTCACGCAGCCCGTGTGTATCGGGTGACTGCTGACTGCTCCCCGCGCAGGCGGAAATTCGCAAGCAGCGTCTTCAGCTGGGTGCTCTCGTCTGCGAGCGTGCGGCTCGCCGCCGTCGTCTGCTCGACCATCGCGGCATTCTGCTGGGTCATCTGGTCCATATGGTTGACGGAACCGTTGATCTCGTTCAGCCCGGTCGACTGCTCGCGTGCCGCAGTGGCGATCGAGGCGACGTGGTCGTTGACCTGATTGACCAGCGCCTCGATTTCCAGCAGCGCTTCGCCCGTCGAGCGCACCAGCGCCACACCGCCCTCGACTTCCGTCGCCGATCGGCTGATCAGTTCCTTGATCTCCTTGGCCGCATTGGCCGAACGCTGGGCGAGTTCGCGTACCTCTTGCGCAACGACCGCAAAGCCGCGGCCCGCTTCGCCGGCGCGTGCGGCCTCGACGCCCGCATTCAGCGCCAGAAGATTCGTCTGGAAGGCGATCTCGTCGATGACCGAGATGATCTGACCAATGCGGTTGGAGGAATCCTCGATCCGGCCCATCGCCGTCACCGCATTGCGGACGATCTCGCCGGATTTTCCGGCACTTGCCTTGGTCTCGGCCACCATCTCGCGCGCCTCGTTCGCCCGTTCGGATGCCGTCTTGACCGTCGCGGTGATCTCGTCGAGCGCTGCCGCCGTCTCTTCGAGTGCGGCCGCCTGCTGCTCCGTGCGCTTCGACAGGTTGCCGGTCGCCTCGCTGATGTCGGAAGCGCTTTCGTTGACCACATGGCTCGATTCGGCGATCGCATGGATCACGCCGTTCAGTGCATCGACAGCGGCGTTGAAATCGCCCCTCAGCTTGGCGTAATCCTCGCCGATATCGCCGATCGCAACCGTCAGGTCACCGCCCGCAAGCTTCTCCAGGCCGACGCCGAGCGCCTGCATCGCTAGAGTTTGCCGCTCGGACGCCGAACGCAGACTTGCCTCGTTGCCGCGACGCTCTTCCTCGATCTGCCGCTGCCTATCGTCTTCCCGCCCGCGCAGCGCGCTACGCTCATCGACGGAGTCGCGCAGCACCAGCAGCACCTTGGCCATCTGGCCGATCTCATCGCGACGGTCACTGCCGGCGATCTCCACCGATGCTTCTTCGGCGGCAATCGCGTTCATCGCTGCCTTCAGCCGGGCGATCGGCGCCGTGACGCTGCGCACGATGGCATAGGCGATCGCGATCGTGGCGGCGGCGCCAAGCAGGCAGAGCACTGCGGCCCACATCGCATTCTGGCGATAGAGCGCGGCAAGATCATCCGCATAGACACCGGTGCCGACGATCCAGCCCCAGGGCTCGAAACCGGCGACATAGGAATACTTCAGCACCGGCTGGTCGGCGCCCGGCTTCGGCCAAAGATAATCGACGAAGCCCTTGCCGTCCTTCTTCACCTTGTTGACGAACTCAACGAACAGGAACTTGCCCGTCGGATCCTTCATCTGGGAGATATCGGTGCCGTTCAGCTGCGGCTTGATCGGGTGCATCACCATGGTGGGACGCATGTCGTTGATCCAGAAATAACCGTCGGCGCCGTAGCGCATCGCGCCGATCACGTCCTTGGCGGCCGCCTGCGCCTGTTCGCGGGTCATCGTGCCCGCCTGTTCCATCTTGTAATATTTGTCGAAGATGCCGAGCGCCGTCGCATCCATTTGCGCCAGCCCCGCCTTCCGCTCCGCTTCCAGCTCGGAATAAGAATAGTTCAGAAAGAAGACCATCGTCGCCGCAAGCACGGCAAGCGTGAATCCGACGAGGCAGTAGAGACGGGTGGAAATCTTGACGTTGCGCATGAGGTTCCCGGCGATTCTTGTATTTGAGATCGATCGCATTCTGAATTGCCGGAATTACTGGAGCGTAAAGCTTAATTAGAAGGCCATTAAATAACGTAAGGTCAGGTGACAGCCGTAAAATTCAACCATTTGAAATCGAATGAAATTTCAATCGGCAAAGGCGGCAACATTTTTCCCGCCGGCTGCCTCTAGCACCCGGCATTGCTGTCTTTTACAGCCCACGGCCTTTGCACTAGGGTGCTCTCCAGTGAATCGCCGGCCCGACGCCGCACCCAGATGGAGAAAACTTGATGACCGATGCCGCCAAGCCGAGAGGCGAACTGACGCTGCGCACACTTGCGATGCCCGGTGATGCCAATCCGGCTGGCGATATCTTCGGCGGCTGGGTCATGGCGCAGATGGACCTTGCCTCCGGCATCCGCGCCACTGAGCGCGCCAGGGGCCGTGTCGTCACTGCCGCCGTCAAGGAGATGGCTTTCGAGCTGCCGGTCAAGATCGGCGATACGCTGTCTGTCTATACCGATATCGAGCGCGTCGGCCGCACCTCGATCACGCTCTGCGTCGAAGCCTGGGCGAACCGCGCCCGTTATGCCAAAATGGAAAAAGTGACGGCCGGCACCTTCATCATGGTGGCGCTCGACGAAGAGGGCAAGCCCAAGCAAGTCCCCGAGGAGTGACAGGCCGGGGATCGACAACATGGAAACGGTCAGTTCGCCGGAGGTCTTCCTTCACATCAAGGTGGTGATGGGCATGGTCATCAGCCTTTCGCTCGCCAGGGTGCTGACCGGCGTTGCCGGCATCGTCCAGCATCCAGCCAAGGCCAAGGTCTACCCCATCCATCTCGGCTGGGCGCTGTCGATGTTCCTGTTCATCATCCATATCTGGTGGTGGGAATATCGCTTGCAGGCCGTGCCGGCCATCGGCTTCGGCATCTATCTCTTCCTGATCTGCTTCTGCAGCCTGTTCTTCCTGCTCTGCGCCCTGCTCTTTCCTGCCTCGCTCGACGAATATGGCGGCTACGAAGAATATTTCATTTCCCGGCGCAAATGGTTCTTCGGCATCCTCGGCCTGACCTACGCCGTCGATATTCTCGATACGGCGATCAAAGGTCATGAACGCATCCTCTCTCTCGGCTGGGAATATCCCGCGCGCAACATTGTCTACATCATCCTCTGCACCATCGCCGCCTGGACTCCCAACCGCCGCTTCCACGCCACCTTCGTCATCGCCAACCTGATCTACCAGATAAGCTTCATCTTCCGCCTCTATGATGTTCTTGGGTGAGACGTGGTCCCGCGAAGCGCGGGGCAATCGATCCAGTGAATCGATTGCAAGGTCGAACGCCCAGAGCCCAAGCGAAGGGCCGGGCAGCCGCAAACTCCATATCCCCACAGCCGTCACAAACATCACTGGCCGGCATCCGTCACCCGACGCATCGCACCTGCCCATCGAAGCCAGACAGCCGCATAGTAAGCAGCACATGCACACGCCCCCAGTATCGCGATGTGATGCAAAAAGAACGCGATCGTGGACTCCTGGAAGTCCCAGAAATCGATCGACGGCCGGGCCATGAGCCGGTCTCCGATTCCCATGACGAATATGCTGTGAATGCCGTATGCCGCAATTGCGCCCGCAACGGCACGAAGGCATGCGGTCCGGATCGCGTTTGGCGGCCCAACCCGTAAGAGCTTCCCAGTGACCACCATGATCATCGACCAGTGAAGGCCAAGATGGACGGCTGCGAGGATGAACGCCCAATAGGCCGCGAGGATGTGAATTTCGCGCGCCGTCGGCCCACCGCTCAAGGGAAGGAAAGCAAATACCGTGCGGGAAATCGGCATGCTGGTCACCAGCAATGCTGATATCGCCAAGGCGATCGAGATATTCGAAGCGATTGTCAGAAAACTCGGCCTGCCGCGCGCCGCCTTCGGAAGCCTCGCCCACCAGCGTCTGTTGAAGACGTTGTGCGAGACGAGAAGAATGAACATACCCGTGCCGATCAATTCATGCGTGGTGTTGTCGAGCCACCAGTAGGCGAGCGCGACAAAAAGTAGTCCGGCCGCGGTGAAGTCGAGCACGAGGCGGATCACGAAAAAAGGACTCACGATGCGACGCCCTCGCCAGGGGTTCGATCCGGCCTAGTCAATGACGGCTCCGTCAAATTCCTTGAGAGCGTCGAGAGTGTAGAGGAAGTCTTCGTCGGCCCTGGACGAATGACAGGACTGACACCGCGCCGTGTTCTCGGCCATGTTGACGCTGCCGTCCGGCTTGAACCATTGGAACTGCCAGTCGCCAGTGCGACGATCTTCGTCATAATCGCCGCCCCAGCCGGAACCCTTTTCCATGACGAAGGTGCGATAGACTTCCCCATCGCGGTAATCGACCAGCACGAAGTGCGTACCGTCTGGAACAGGTTGCCCGTTCTTCACCGCCTGGATCGCTTCATTCGTCGTCATGATGTGCTCGGTCACGTTGCCGCGCCTGACGGTCGTGTAGTGAACAAGGCCTGCCAATTCGGGCAGCGTCGTCCGGTTCGGCTCGGCGTCGACCTTCCAACCGACCAGAACTACGGCGCCGGCCATGGCAAAGAGAATGGAAATGCGCTTGATGAGATGACGCATGGATGTCTTTTCCTGGTTTTGTGCGGAAGATTCGGGCGACCGGCTTCGGCAAAAGCGGAAGGCCGCTCGTCTCATTCACGTCCGAACACGTCTTTCGCGACGGCAACGGCCGAGACCGCATTCGGCCAGCCGGCGTAGAAGGCAAGGTGGGTGATCGTCTCGATCAGCTCGTCCTCGGTCACACCGTTCTGGCGGGCCATGGCAAGATGGGATCTGAGCTGGTCGGGCCGGTTCATAGCGATCAGCGCGGCAACAGTGACCAGGCTGCGATCCCGCTTCGACAGCTGCGGGCGCTCCCATATGTCGCAATAGAGGACGTCGTCGGTCAGTTCAGCCAGCTTCGGCGCGGTCGCGCCCATCAGCTGCTGGGCGCGTGAGCGCCGTGACTTGTCGTCCCCTTCTGCCGGTGTCTGAGCACTGACGGCGCCCGGCAGAACGGCCAGCATCATGCTGGCCGACAGCATCAGGTTTCCCAACAGTTGTTTCATGGTCTTCACCTCATGGTTTCCAGGATCAGACGAGATGCCTCGCGAAGAAATCCTTCACCTTCGCGGCAGCGCGTTCAGTCGAGTTTCTTCTCGCGGAGGAACGTCGAGACCAGATCGGCGATCTCTACGTTGTTCAAGTCGGAGAACGCGAAGTGGGTGTTGCCGCGGATGCCGATCTCGGGAAGGTGCACGACGGTGACATCGCCGCCATGCCTGTTCACCGTGTCGCGCCACAGACGCGCCATTGCCAGGCGCACCCGCCAGCTGTCCTGCGCCGGCATCGTTGTCGGCTGGTCGGGAATGTTGTCGCCGTAGTAGATGACGATCGGGATCTTCGTCAGTTTGAGAAAGTCGTCCATCGGCACCGGCACGCCCTTCAGCGTGTCGAAGGCGCTCGGCATATCGGCAGGGACCTCGCCTGCCGGAAACACAAAGCTGCTGCCGGGTTCGAAGGCGATGATGGCTTTAACCCTGTCGTTCTTGATGGCCGTTAGCCAGCCCGGTCCGCCGCCCTGCGAGTGAGTGAAAAGAATGCCGGGACCGATTTTCTCGAACAGCTTTGCCACCGCATTCGACACGACGTCCATGTCGAACGGCCCGGTGTTCGGCGTCATCGCGCGAAAATACTGGTTCAGCGCTTCCGGATCACGGGAGAATTGCACGCCGTCGAAATAGTTCGGCCAGATGCCGACACGGAACTGGTTGAACCAGAGCTGCTCGTCTGGCGTCGGCTTCACTGTTGTCTCGGCCATGCTCCGTCCCGCCCCGCCCCGGCGCGGCTGGTCGACGAGATAGGTGGAGAAACCTCGACGCAGGAAGATGTTCTGGAAGCCTTCGCGGCCGTCGGGCGTCGTCTCCCAGGTCTTGGAGAATTGTCCGGCACCGTGCCACATCACGATCGGGTACTGACGCGGGTTTGCCGGCACCTGATAGAAGGCAAAGGCATGATCGCCGTGATAGGTCTGCCCTGCGGGATCGAGAGGTTTCAGCGGGTCGAAGGTTCCGGGCGCCGTTGTGCTGGTTCCTCCGACGGCAAAGCTGCCCTGCTCCTGGATGACCAATGGCTCAGGCTTTACCGCATCGGCAGCCGTCGCCAATGGCGCGGCAAGCTGCGCTGAGGCAAGCAGCAATGCGGCCAGGGTGTTGGACAATCCATATCGCATGTAGGCTTCTCGCTTCGTTTCAGATGGCGAGAAGGTAACGGCATCGGACCGAAAGGATTAGACGCCTCGGACAGCTAGGGTCTATTAGGCAGACTAATTAATCACGAGCTGTTGATAAGCCGTGATGGAATAAAATCGGCATTACTTTCCTCTATAACGGAGCGCATCGACGAACAGGGTGAAGGCGGGAGATGCATGCCGCCTGTTCGGATAGTAGAGATGGTATCCAGGGAAGGGTTGGCACCAGTCCTCCAGAACCCGAATCAGCCGCCCGTCTTCAATGTAGGACTGAACCTGGTCCTCGGGCATGTAGGCCAGTCCCAGCCCGTCCAGCACGGCGCCGATCCGCATGGCGATGTTATTGAACACCATTTGGCCCTCGACACGGACGCGCAGTTCACGTCCGTCCTTCTCGAACTCCCAGGGATATATCGTCCCGTGCGTCGGCAGCCGCATATTGATGCAGTTGTGAGCCGTCAAATCTTGCGGGACATCAGGGCGCGGATGGTGGTCGAAATAGGAGGGCGCCCCAACGACTGCCATGCATACCTCGGGACCGATCCGGACCGCGATCATGTCCTTTGCCAAATGCTCGCCGAGCCGGATGCCGGCGTCGTAACGCTCCGCGACGATATCGGTCAGGCCGTAGTCGACGATCACCTCGACATTGATATCGGGATTATCAGGAAGAAATCGCGCCAATGCCGGGGCGAGAACGGAAATCGCAGGATGCTCGCCCGCCGTGAGGCGAATGGTGCCAGCCGGCCGCTCACGCATTTCGCTCAAGGCGGCGATCTCGAACTGGATTTCCTCAAATCTCGGTCCAACCCGTTCCAGCAGACGTTCCCCTGCCTGTGTCGGCGACACGCTTCTGGTCGTGCGGGTCAAGAGGCGAAGCCCCAGCTTCTCTTCGAGGCCACGCACCGTCTGGCTCAACGCCGATTGCGACACGCCGAGCTTGGCGGCGGCCCTGGTGAAGCTCCGTTCCCTGGCGACGGTGAGAAAGGCGACGAGTTCGTTGAAATTGTTGTCCTGGGGCATTCATTAGTCCGCCTTATAGGTCCATGCGCATTACAGCATCTAAACGAAAGCTGACACGAGGACTAAGTTCACGTCAACTCAACTGCGAGACCTGGGGCAGCCGCTGCGTCCGATGACGCTTCTTCGCCTTCGCCTCGCAAAACAAGCGCGGATACGACCATGAAAATACGCAATATCGGCGATCTCCAAGTCTCGGCACTCGGCCTCGGCTGCATGAGCATGAGCGTCGCCTACGGCCCGCCCGCCGACGAAGGCGACATGATCAGATTGATGCGCACCGCCCATGAGCAGGGCGTGACCTTCTTCGACACGGCCGAAGCCTATGGCCCTTTTGCCAATGAAGAGCTTGTCGGCAAGGCCCTCGCACCGATCCGCGACCAGGTGGTCATCGCCACCAAATTTGGCTTCGATATCGATCAGCAAACCGGTGAACGCCGCGGCGGCACGAACAGCCGCCCCGATCATGTCAAGGCGGTTGCCGATGCCTCGCTGCGCCGACTGAAGACGGATCGCATCGACCTGTTCTACCAGCACCGCGTCGATCCCGACGTGCCGATCGAAGACGTGGCGGGCGCCGTCAAGGACCTGATCGCGGCCGGYAAGGTCAAACATTTCGGCCTTTCCGAAGCCGGCGTTCAGACAGTCCGCCGCGCCCATGCCGTTCAGAAAGTGACTGGCGTCCAGAGCGAATATTCGCTCTTCTGGCGCGGCCCCGAAGCGGAACTGCTGCCCGCCCTTCAGGAACTCGGCATCGGTTTCGTGCCCTTCAGCCCGCTCGGCGCAGGCTTCCTGACCGGCAAGATCGACGAGAACACCAAGTTCGATGCGAGCGATTTCCGCAACATCGTGCCACGCTTTTCACCTGAGGCGCGCAAGGCCAATCTTGCGCTCGTCGACCTGATCAGGCGGATCGGCGATCGCAAGGGCGCAACACCCGCACAGATCGCCCTCTCCTGGCTGCTGGCCCAAAAGCCATGGATTGTTCCGATCCCGGGAACAACGAAGCAGCATCGGCTGGAAGAGAATCTCGGGGCGGTAGACGTCGACCTGCTCGCCGACGACCTCGCCGAGATCGACGCAGCCCTCTCCGGCATCGAGGTCCAAGGCGAGCGGCTTCCCGAGGCAGCACTGAAGATGACCGGCCGATAAGGCTTGTCGCCGATGCCGCCCGCCCTTTCGCTTGGGCTCAGGGCGTTCGGCCCTGCGATCGATTCACTGGATCGATCGCTCACGCTTTGCGAGATCGGGCCTCACCCCCGCAGAAACTGCGATCCCTTGTCGAACCCCAGTCCCGGGAAGATCTTCCCCGTCAAATCATCGGCAGACACATCGAACTGCCGGTAGAGCATCGCCGCGGCGAGCTCGCGCACGTCGGCGGTCGGCATCAGGTCGCGGTCGTCGAGCAACTGGCCGTCGCCGATGCCCGGCCAACGGCCGAGGATGCGGCCGCCGTTGATGGCGCCGCCRGCAAGCAGCGCGCAGCCGCCGGTGCCGTGGTCGGTGCCGCCTGAGCCGTTCTGGCGCACGGTGCGGCCGAACTCCGTCATGGCAAGCACCAGCGTCTTTGCCCAGATCTCAGGCCCGAGCGTGGTCTTCAACGTATTGATCGCCTGCGAAAGGTCCTGCACCGGCCGCTTGAACTGGCCGGCCTGGCCGATATGCGTGTCCCAGCCGCTGATCGAGAAGCTGGCGATGCGGTAATCGCCCTTCAGCATGTTGCCGGCGAGCGCCGCCACATCGGCGATCTTGGCGCCGCGCTGCCCCTCCGGCTCGACCATCATCGAGGCGCTGTCGGCCCGCGTCGCCTCGGCAAGCGCTTCGGCGAACGGCGGATCGCCGGCATAGAGCCGCGCCAGGAACTGCATTTCGTCGCGCGCCGGCGCCAGATTGGAATCCGACGCCCAGACATCGACATTGTTGGGTCCGGAGAGGATCAGCTCCGTCGAAGTGTTGATGTCGATCGCCTTGCGCGCATCCGAGCGCGGAATGACGGCGAGCGCCCGGTTCAGCCAGCCGGTCTTTTCCTCGGCGACATGCTCGCCACCGGATTCCAGCATGTCCTGCCCGTCGAAATGGCTGCGCTGGTCGCGGTAGGGCGTCGACACCGCATGCACGAAGGCGAGCTCCCGGATCTTCCACAGGGGCATCAGCTCGGCGGCCGCTGGATTGAGGCCAAAATGGCCATCGAGATCGAGAAGCCCGGTATCGGGCGTCAGCGCCAGTGTCGGCCTGAGCGCCGCAAAGCCGGCATCGCCRTAGGGCTGCACAAGATCCAGCCCGTCCATCGCGCCGCGCAGCACGATGGTGACGAAACGGTTGTCACCCGGCATCGCCGCGAAAGTGACCGGCGTGAAGATGGGGGCGGCGGCAAGACAGCAGGCAGAGGTCAGAAAGCCGCGGCGGGACARCGAAATCCGGTTCGTGGGCAGCGTCATGGGCGGGGCCTCCTAAGCAGGTTCCGGAAAAGTGTCCAACGGTTTTCCGGCCAGAACCTGCGACAAAACCAAAAAGCTAAGCAGACGAAGCGTTGGCTTGCCAACGAAGGTCTGCTTAGCGGCGATTGAATTCGGGCGATGCCAGCACCAGCGTCAGCCCGCTGATCTTGTTCGGCGCCTGCGATACCACGCGGATCGTCTCGTCGCGGGCGGCATCGGCAAGCGTCGACTTCAGGAATTCACGCGGATCCTGGTCGCGACCGAACTGGGCCGCGGCCCGCCTTGCCCAGGCCAGCCGCTCGGCGAGCTGGCTGCCGGTGATCCAGGCGGAGAAGCCTTCCTCGAAACCGGCCGGGCTCGGCGGCAGCCAGGTCGGCTGCCCCATGCGCTTGAGTGCCCCCTGCCCCAGCGCCCGCGCCGTCTGGAAGGCTTTGAGGCGCTTCTCCCTCGCCTCGCCGGCGGGATCCGTCGGCACCGGCGCTCCTGCCATGCCAGGCGTGTTCGCTGCCATGTCGCCCTCGTCGGTACCCTGCTGGTTGGCGGCCAGGAAACTGCCGACAACGCCGTTGACCGGTCCCGCATTCAACGCCCTCAGGCCGGCGACGACGTAGTCGAAAGGCTGGCGCGCCTTGGCGCCCTCGTCGCGCCAGGCGGCGGGATGGTCGAGCATCGCAGTGTAGACGGCGGTGAGGTCGCCATCCGTTTTCTTCCAGGCTTCGGCCATGTCGGACACCATCCCCTCGTCGGGCTGGTCGGAGATGAAATGCACCGCGAGCTTGCGGCTGATATGCGCCGCCGTCTTCGGATGGAGCGCGAGATCGTCGAGCATGTCGAGATAATCGTCGCGCGAGCGCCTGCGCCCGCCATAGCTGACGCCGAGCACCTCATGCGAGCCGGGTTCTGATATATTTGGCCGGAAGGCAATGTCCATCTCCTTGTGGTCGATGGTGAGCCCCGTCAGTACCATGGCAGCCGCCGTGACGTCCGCCTGGCTATAGCCGCTGCCGGCGCCGAGCGTGTGCAGCTCCAGCAGTTCGCGGCCGAGATTTTCGTTCAGCCCCTTGTTGCGTTTCATGCCGCCGGCCGAATCCGGCCCGAGTGAATCCGCCTGGTCGAGATAGATCAGCATGGCCGGATGGGCGGTGGCATTGCGCAGCAGATCGCCGAACTTGCCTGATATGAACGGCCGGACCGCCTCGGCCTCGTAGAGCGGCACGATGAGGCGCATCGGCAGGCTCTTGTTGGCGCTGGTGGAGAAATGATCGGTCCAGAAGGTCGCCAGCCGCTCGTAGAAGCCGTACGGCGACAACACCGCCTGCATCAGCCGCAGGTTCGCATCATGTTGAAACTGCTGCTGCGCCTGATGCTGCACCCCTTTGCGGATCTCGCGCTGCGTCGTATCGTCGGTCACCGTCTTGGCGTCCTGCCGGATCTGCTTGAGCTGCTGCTGCAGGCTGAGAATCGCCTGGTGGCGCATGTCTGGGCCGCCGAGGGGAAAGTCCGGCATCGCCGCCTCCCCCTTGCGCAGCTGGCCGATGAGCTCGTCCTTGCTGCTGGGCGGCGCCTCGCCCGGCCGGAAGCCATAACCGAACCGGATCGCCGCCATGGTTGGGAAAGACAGGCTCATGGCCGTTCACCTCATGATCACCGCTTAAGCAATTCCAACAAAAGTGCGTCGCGTTTTGTGTCCGGAATTGCGTCAAACAAAAGCCAGAGCATTTCCGTGCCCGGAAATGCTTGAGGTGACAGGCTGCCAGCCGATTGCGACGCCAATCTGTAGGAAATGTGGCGATATCTAGACATGGACGATTTGTAATCTGTTGAAAAGGCTAAAGTTTATGCACGGAAGATGAAGGATGCGCCAATTGCGATCAGGGCAAAGCCGATCGCATGGTTCCAGGTCAGGTTCTCGCCGAGCCAGAAAATCGAGAAGCCGGAAAAGACGATCAGCGTGATCACCTCCTGCATCGTCTTCAACTGAGCCGTCGTATAGACCGCCGATCCGATGCGGTTGGCCGGCACCGCCAGGCAATATTCAAAGAAGGCAATGCCCCAGCTGACGATGATGGCGAGGAAGATCGCGCTGCTCTTGTGCTTCAGATGCCCGTACCAGGCAAAGGTCATGAAGATGTTGGAGGCAAACAGCATGACGACGGGCCAGACGGCGGCGGGAGAAAAGGACATGGAGAAACTCGGGGGCTGTGGAGGAAAAACCGATCCGGCAGGGAGATGCCGGCAGCCCTTACCTAGCATGCCGCCGCGCGACGGCAAGTCCCGGAACGCCCGAGGACGGTTGCCATATCGTCACGCCACCGAGACGACCCGGATGGCCCGAGAATCGCGGCGGCTCGCCTTCCAGCATGACCGTGCTGCGACCGGCCAGCTTGGCCGGCTAAAGCGCGAGTCGGAAAAGCAGACGGCGGCCGAGCGTAAAATCGCGTGGGAACAGAGCATACGAGCCTGATGGAGTGCAAAACACTGTATTAAACACCGGGATATTCGTACTTATCGTCGGAACGATTCAAAGCGTCGGATCTACAGGGGCACATGGATAATACAGCTGCGGCGCAGGAACCCATCACGTTAGCGTCGAGCCACTTCTGGCGGCGCTTCGCGGCCTTTGCCGTCGACGTTATCATCTTTCAAGCTGCTATCCTCATAACAGTCCACTACATTTCAACGGTGTTCTCGCTGGACTTCCGTTTCCCCCGTTGGACCTCCATGGAGTGCACAGAGAAGGTGCCCGATCAGCTTGCAAAAAGAGTTGACACAGGTTGGCCGTTGAAGCCGAACGAATTTCGCACCAACCAGATCTGCGAAGTGCGCCAACTTGGTTTCGGAAAGCAGAGATATCTCCAGGTAGCGGTTCAGATCGAACCGTGGGACTACGTGACGCCAGCTCAAGTGCTGACCATGCCTGTAGACGCAGACAACAATCCGGTAACCAAAACCTTACCAGCCTATGCCGGTTTGATATCCGGCATAGGCAACATTGGGCTGATCGTGCTGGCTTTCGCCTGCTTTTCTGCAAATGGCCGTCGCACATTCGGAAAGGCGGTTTTCTTCCTGAGAGTGCAATCGATYGATAGGAAAGATCTCAACCTCGGCTCCGCCCTTAAACGCGAAATTCTGAAATTCGGCCCGAATTTGCTTTTCAGTGCTACCATTTTCGCAAGCTCGCTGTTTCCGATCTATCCGACGCAAGACTTCGACGCATTGCTTGCCATGTTCCACGACGGATACATACCTTCCGACAAGGGTACGACTGGGTTGTACGTCATCTGGACAATAGCGGCCATGGTCTGGTGGCTCTTCCCGTTCATCGTCTGGCGGGGACAGGCATTTTATGATCGAGTCTGCGCCTGCGACGTGGTGAGCGCCTAACGGGCGGCTGCGATCAGATATCAGCCCGCAAGGAAAGGCCGGCGACAAGGGCCGCCGGCCTTCGTAACCGCAGGCAGCGCTAGATTCGCATCGCGCCATGCGGTTCCTCGGCCTCCTCCGTGCCGAAGCGGACATCCTTCTTCTCGTAGCCGAAGCTGGCAAGGGCCGCGACGATGAGCGCCACCACGGCCGCGACGATCAAGAGCGCATAGGCATAGTCGCCGTCCCAGCGGGCGGCCAGCCCCGCCTGCAGCGTTGCATTGCCCGAGGCGAGCAGGTTACCGAGCTGGTAGGCGAAGCCGGGAAAGGTGCCGCGCACCTCGTCCGGGGACAGTTCGTTCAGATGCACCGGCACGATGCCCCAGGCGCCCTGGACGAAGAACTGCATCAGGAAAGCGCCGATGGCGAGCAGCACCGGCCCGGGCGCATAGGCCCAGAGCGGCGCGACGGGCACGGCAATCAGCGCGGCGATGACGATGGCCTTCTTCCGGCCGATCCGCTGCGACAGTGCGCCGAAGAACAGCCCGCCGCAGATCGCCCCGATATTGTAGACGATGGCGATGGCGCCGACCGTATAGCTCGAATAGTTGCGCTGGGTTTCGAGGAAAGTCGGGTAGATATCCTGCGTGCCGTGGCTGAAGAAGTTGAACGCCGTCATCAGGAGCACTGCCCAGATGAACAGCGGAATATTCTCGCGCAGCACCGTCAGGAATGGTCGCCGCCCCTTGGCCTGCCGCTTCAGGAAGGCTGGGCTTTCCTCGACATTGCGCCTGATGTAGAGCACCAGCAGCGCCGGCACCGCGCCGACAAAAAACATGCCGCGCCAGCCGATGGCCGGGAAGAGCAGGAAGAACACGATCGAGGCGATCAAATAGCCCGAGGGATAGCCCGCCTGCAGGATGCCGGAAACGATGCCGCGGCTTTCCTCCGGCACCGTCTCCATAACAAGCGAGGCGCCGACGCCCCATTCGCCGCCCATGGCGATGCCATAGAGCGCCCTGAGCATAAGAAACATCGTGAGCCCCGTGGAAAAGCCCGTCAGGAACTCGAACAGCGAATAGAGCAGCACGTCGGCCATCAGCGTGATGCGTCGCCCGTAGCGGTCGGCGGCCAACCCGAAGATCAATGCGCCGAGCGCCCGCATGGCAAGCGTCAGGAAGATCGCCACCGAGACGGCGGGAACGTCGGTATGGAATTCCTCGGCGATATATTTGAGAACAAAGACGAGAATGAAGAAATCGAAAGCGTCGAGCGTCCAGCCGAGATAACTGGCGATGACGGTATTGCGCTGCTGCGGCGTCAGCCGGCGCAGGCTTTCCAAAGCGGACATCTGATATTCCTCCGTCCGAAAGCGGCGGCGAGGCGGGCAATTCCGGATGCCGTCGGAAGGGGTGCCCGAAACGGGCGGGTGATGCTGTTACGGCTGCGTTTGCAGTCCGAGACAGCGGGCAATAACGTCAGCAATGCTGCCCCTGTTCCATCACGAATGCCGTGATCGGGTGGCGTCCCACGCGGCTCCTTGTCGCAGGCATACGACCGTCCAGCGCCCTCTGGCGTTGGCGCAACGGGCTGCCACGAATCTCTTCTCCCCAGTGGGGAGAAGGTGCCGGCAGGCGGATGAGGGGGTGAGCGGTAACCGCGAATGCACTGAGCGCAAGCGAAGGGCAATCAATTAACCGAGAGAAAGCGACGAAAAATCAATAGGGTAGTGCCGTTCCGCCCCCTCATCCGACCCTTCGGGCCACCTTCCCCCCGCTGGGGAGAAGAGGGAGCAAGCAGCACGCCTCCCGCTCTAAAAGGGGCGGCGCTACCCATCAACCGCAGCCGGTTCACCAGCGCTAACCGCCGCCCGGCACCCTGCCCCGGCACGCCCACGCCACCGATGCGAACGACCGTGGCCCATCGGGCTCGCCGGCCTCGTAAGCGGCCCTGACGGCGCTATCGACCGCTTTTCGCTTCGCCGGGTCGAGCCCCGCGACATATTTGCCGAGCGGTCCCTCGCCTGCGGCGATGGGATCCCAGTAATCCTCGAAGGAAAGATATTCCATCCGGATCAGCAGCGAGGTCTCCTCGACATCGGCCAGGCCCTGCGCGATGAAGCTCTCCTGCATTTCCCCCGGCCGCATCATCGGCTGGAAACAATATTTGCGCCGCAGGGGCAGAGCGTTTTCGTCGAGCATCGCCACCGTATCCCACATCATCCGCATGCCGGACATGCCGCCATAATGGTCCCAGACGGCGGCGGCGACCACGCCGCCCGGGCGCACCACACGGCGCATCTCGGATATCGCCTTTCCCGCCTCTGGCACGAAATGCAGCACGAGCAGCGACATCGCTCTGTCGAAGCGATTATCTTCGAACGGCAGTGCACAGGCATCGGCCTGCCGGATCGTGATCCGCGGATCGGTGTTCCGCCGCGTTGCGGCCTCGACGAAAACCGGCGAATAGTCGATGGCGACGATCTCCTGCAGACCCGGCGTTTCCGCCAGCGTGAACGCCAGGCTGCCGGTGCCGCAGCCGACATCGAGCACGCGATCGCCATCCGCGAGACCGGCGAAATCGACCAGCATCGGCGCCAGCTTCCTGCTCCAGCGCCCCATCAGCCGTTCATAACCATCGGCACTTTCGACATTGAAACTCGACGGCATTGAAGTCTCCCCTTCAAGGACGATGGTCTGCCGACGGACAATAGGATTCCCCAGCAACCCTCGCAAGCGGAACAGCCTTCTCACCCGACCTTCGCGTCCGACCAGTAGCGCTTCGGTGCGCGCCCGAACACACGCTTGAACGCGTTTCCGAAGGCGCTTTCGGAGGAATATCCGAGTGCCGCGGCAAGGCCGGCGACCGAGACATCCTCCCGGCGCAGGGCTTCGCGGGCGCGATGCATGCGCCAGCGCGTGACATAGTCGAGGGGTGCAACGCCGACCAGTTCCTTGAAACGTTGCGCAAAGGCGGAGCGCGACATGCCGATCCGGGTCGCCAGCGCCTCGACCGTCCAGCGATGGCCGGGGCTGTTGTGGATCAGGCTGATCGCCGCGCCGATCTGCGGATTTGTCAGCGCGCCGATCCATCCTGTTTCGGCAGCACCCTCCCGGCCCACATAGGCCCGCAGCGCCTGCACGAGCAGGATGTCGCCCATGCGCCGCGTCATCAGCGTCGAGCCCATCTGCCCGGCCTCGAGTTCGTCGTCGAGGGTTGCGAGCGTAATACCGAGGAGCGCGGCAGCGCGGTCGCTCGCCGGGATATGAATGAACGGCGGCAGCGCGTCGAGCAGCAGCCGGGCGTTGCCGCCTCCGATGCCGAAGCTGCCGCCGATCAGCGCGGTCTCGCCACCGCCGTGCCGGGCGATGTTGGAATGCTCCCAGTCGAAGAAGGCAATCCCGTCCTCCGGCTCCCTATCGAGATCGTTGGCAATCACATAGGCGGGCGCATTGGCAAGCAGGAAGGTGTCGCCCGCGACAAGCGAAAATGGCGGCTCACCCGGCAGAACGATCGAGCACGCGCCGCGCAGGACTGCAACGAACTTGAGCGCGGGCTTGGCCGGAAAACGAAACGCCCATTGCCCTCCGACCTCGAAACGTGTGCAGCGCGCACTCTCTACATCGAGCAGCGAAAAGACATCGGACAAGGGATCGATCATGGGTTCTGGACGATCTCGACGAAATCATGGAGCAACCAGCATAGATTCTCCAGGCGGCACCTGCAATCCTCAAAAGCACAAAGGAGAACGAAGATGCCTGATATCAAAGACAAGGTTGTTGCAATCACGGGCGCCAGCAGCGGCATCGGCGAAGCCACGGCGCTGCTGCTGGCCGGGCGCGGCGCAAAGCTCGTGCTTGGAGCCCGCCGCGCCGACCGGCTGCAGGCCGTGGCGCGACGTATCACCGAAAACGGCGGCGAGGCCGTTAGCCTCTCCGTGGACGTGAAGAAGCGCGAGGACCTCACAGCTCTCGTGGCGCTTGCCTGCAACAGCTATGGCAGGATCGACGTGATGATCAACAATGCCGGCATCGGGCCGATCTCCCTTCTTGATGAACTGCGGGTCGAGGATTGGGAGGAGATGATCGACGTCAACATCAAGGGCCTGCTCTATGGCATCGCCGCAGCCTTGCCGGTGTTCCGCCGGCAGGGTTCCGGCCACTTCGTCAACACACTCTCGACCGCCGGCCTCATCATCAAGCCGACCATGGCCGTCTATGCCGGCACGAAAAACGCCATGCGCACCATCGCTGAAGGCCTGCGGCTGGAGGCCGGCCCGCATCTGCGCGTCACCAACATCTCGCCGGGATTTATAAGAACCGATTTCACCGGCTCCATGACCAGCCCAGAGATCAAGGCCGAGATGGCAAAGCGCATGGACGAGATGGCAATTTCACCCGATGCCATCGGCCGCGCCATAGCCTTCGCCATCGAGCAACCCGCCGATGTCGATATCAGCGACATCGTTGTTAGGCCGACCGCTCAGGCCTGAGGTATCGTTGGCAGCGGCGACTCCCGTCTATCTTGAACAGCAGGACAACCGCCATGCGCCGTGGGACGGTCGATCTGCCAGTCCAGCGCTAAATTCTGCGATGTAGAGTTCGGACATGCCTTTGCTCTCCGTCATGCCCGGGCTTGACCCGAGCATCCACGCGGCACCCGTGAGCGGCCATGGCGTTGATCCGCGGCTTAAGTGTATAGCTCAAGGATGACGGAGAGTGTGGCCAAGGCCATCATCACCTGTCGGTGACACCGGTCAGATCACCGGTGTCACAGCGAACTCACCCAGCCGCCTTATCGAGCACACTCCAGTCAAAACCGCGTGCCCAGTCGGCGTAGCTGTGCCAGCCGACATCGGGGAAGTCGCGGCGCAGGGCGGCGATATCGGCGTCGTAGCCGGTACGGTCGAACCATTCGAACATCAGCGCCGTATCCTCGCTCTGCTGCCGTATCGCCGCGATCGGCAATTCCCGGTAAGTGATTGGGCGGCCGAGCACCTCGGACAGGATCTTCGCCTGCTGCGCGCCGGACAATTCGTCGCTGGCAATATCGAAACGCTTGCCGAACACCTGCTCGCGCCTCTCGGCCAAGGTCGCGACGAAAGCGCCGATGTCATCGATGGTGACCTGTTGCAGCACGCGGGCGGGCGGCAGCGCTGCGGCATAGACGCCTTGGCGCAGCCCGTCGATCGCCCAGGGCGCCACGGTGTTCTCCATGAAGGCGACGGGCGCGCTGATCGTGTAGGGAATGCCGAGGCCTGCAACGTGCTTCTCGACGAGATGCTTGCTGTCGAAATGCGGTATGCCGGTCTTCTTGTGCGCATCGGCGACGGACGAATAGATCAGGTGGCCGATGCCGGCGGCCTTTGCCGCATCGGCGGCGGCAATGCCCTGACGGGTTTCCGCGTCCGTTCCGGCTTCGTAGCTGTTGCCCATCAGGAACATCGCGTCGACGCCCTCTGCTGCCGCCGCCACGGATGCCCCGTCATCGAGATTGCCGGCGACGACCTCGACCCCTGCCGCAGCCAGCCGCTTTGCGCCATCGCTCTCCGGCCGGCGGCTGATTGCCTTGACGCGGTGGCCTCGCGCGATCAGCGCACGCACGACCGCGCCGCCTTGCTGGCCGGTGGCGCCTGTGACCAGTACGCTTCGTGTATTGCTCATCTGTCTTCTCCTTGTTGTGACTGATGCAGCAGAGGTAAGGCCTGTCGTATTGAACCATAATGGCCTATAATTGGAAAACATCGTACCAAACCAGGATACAATGCTCGATCTCAACGATATCATGATTTTCGCCCGCGTCGTCGAATCGGGCAGCTTCACCGCCGCCGCGCGCTTGCTCGGCATGCCGAAGACGACGGTCAGCCGCCGTATCGCCGCACTCGAGCGCGAACTCGGCATCCGGCTTCTGCAGCGCACGACCCGCAGCCTCAACCTGACGGCTTCAGGGCGTCTCTACTACGAAGAAAGCAGCCAGGCGCTGCGCACGATCGAGGGCGCCAACCAGCGGCTTGCCGAAGCGCGTTCGGAGCCTGCTGGCACGATCCGTATATCGGCGCCGGTCGGCTTCGGTGGCCACTTCCTCCAGGATGCGATCTTCGAATTTCTTTCGAGCTACCCGAAGACGAGCGTCGAGCTGCGCCTGACCGACGACAGGCTGAACCTCGTCGAAAGCGGTATAGACCTCGCCTTCCGCACCGGCGTCCTCGAAGATTCTACCTTGGTGGCCCGCAAACTCGGTTCGATGCACCGCCTTCTCTGCGCAAACCCGGACTATCTCGCCCGCTGCGGCCCACCTGGTGTGCCTGAAGATCTCGCCCGCCACGACTGCGTCATCGCCGGCCAGGCCACACATGCGCAATGGTTGCTGGAAGGGCCGCACGGTCAGGAAACGGTCGCGGTTTCGGGCCGCTTCGCCGCCAACGAGATGCAGGCGGTGATGGCCGCCGCGATCGCCGGCCATGGCATCGCCCAATTGCCGCACCGATTCGCCGAAGCCTGCATCAAGGACGGGCGGCTGCGCCGCGTTCTCGACGGCTATACGACCCCGGCCGGCGGCTTGCATGTCGTCTATCCCAGCAGCCGACACCTGCCGCCTTTGGTCAAGGCATTCATCGAACTGGCCGTCAGACGGCTGAACGCCACGGGAATCGGCGGCGGCGATGATTTCGCGATCGTCTCGCGCTAGAACAGGATGTCGTCCGAAAACCGCTCACACTTTTCGGCATCATGCTCTAGGAAATCCGCCCGCTCTCGCGCCGTCACACCTCTTTCAGCACCACCTTGCTGTCGAGGCTTCCGATCAAGGTCGCGCTCGCCTGGTTGAGGCCCACGACCTCCACGGCGATGCCGTGCACCCTGAACCGTTGAACGACCTTGTCGAGTGCGGCAACGGCGGTGATGTCCCAGAAATGTGCCTCGGACACGTCGATCAGCACAGACCTGCCGATCGCATCCTGAACGTCGAAGGCTTCGACGAAGACGTCGGCGGAGGCAAAGAACACTTGGCCGGACACGCGATAGGTCAACCGCCCGGCAGCTTGGTCGGGCGCCACGTCAACGCGCAGCAGGCCGGCAACCTTGAAGGTGAAGAACACGCCGCTGAGCAGCACGCCGACCGTCACCCCGAGCGCCAGATTGGCGGTGAAGACGGTGACGACAACGGTTGCCACCATGACGGCGCTCGACATCCTGGGATGAACCACAACGGATCTAAGCGACGACCAGTCGAACGTGTCGATCGACACCATGACCATGATCGCCACCAGCGCGGCGACCGGAACCTCGGAGACCCACGGCTTCAGGAGCACCATCAGGATCAGCAGGAACGCGCCGGCAAATAGCGTCGAGAGCCGGCCGCGCCCACCATATTTCACGTTGCTCACCGTCTGGCCGATCATGCCGCAGCCGGCGATACCTCCGAACAGGCTCGCGGCCGCGTTGGCGAGGCCGAGACCAGTGCATTCACGGTTCTTCGAGCTTGGCGTATCCGTGAGATCGTCGACGACGCTCGCCGTCATCATCGATTCCAGCAACCCGACCATGGCGATGGCAAATGCAGGTCCGGCGATGATCCGAAACGTTTCAACCGTCAGCGGCACCGCCGGCCAGCCGAAAACAGGCAGCGAATCCGGCAGCTTGCCGAGGTCGGCGACGGTGAGAACGGGAAGTCCGAGCGCCATCGAAGCGACGGTCAGGATCAGGATGCAGATCAGCGGCGACGGGATCGCGGTGGTGATCCGCGGCGTCAGGTAAATGATGACAAGCCCGGCAATCAGCACGGCATATTCCATCCAGCCGGCGCCGACAATATGCGGCATCTGCGCGGCAAAGATCAGAATAGCCAGCGCATTGACGAAGCCGGTGCGGACGGATTTCGACACGAAGCGCATCAACACGCCAAGCCGCAGCAGGCCGAAGGCGATCTGGATTAACCCCGCCACCAGCCCGGCCGCAAAGAGATAGGGCAAGCCGTGGGCATGCACCAGCGGTGCCGCGACCAGCGCCACCGATCCGGCGGCGGCCGAAATCATCGCCGGGCGTCCGCCGGTAAAGGCGATGACGATGCCGATCACGAAAGAGGCGAACAGCCCGACCTCGGGATCGACCCCGGCCACGAACGAGAAAGCGATCACCTCGGGGATCAGAGCGAAGGTCGCCACCGCTCCGGCAAGCATTTCGCGCATGGGATTGGCGGACCAATCACGACGGATGGAGGAAAACAGCATAGGATGGATTCTCGCAAAGCACGGCCGGACCCGCTCTGCCGAGCGGTCGCGTAATGGCATGCAGGTTTTGCGTTGTCTGGCGGATCGGCGGCCAGAAGAGCCACCCGGGGTCTCACCGGGTCCGTGGTGAATGCCTGTTGTATAGACGAGATTTTTATCGCAGTGCAACATTCAATTGCGCTGAAATGAAAAGCACAGAAGTCGACGAGCACCCTCAGACACCCGAAGCGCGCGCTGCTTGCGCCCCTCTGGATTGTGGAGCCCTCACTGCCAGAGGAAGTCCGGCCCGGTGCTCTGCGACGTCAGCTTGAGCGTCCCGTCCGGCTGAACGACATAGGTCTCGAACACACGGTAACCGAAATCGCCAAGAAAGGTATTCTTGACCACCGTTCCCGGACGATAGGGCGAATGGAGGACCTTTCCGCCATAGGTGAGGCTGCCCGGAAGCGGCTGCGGATCCCCTGCGCTGGCGCAGGCCGAGAGGGCGAAAAGAACGCCAATGAGCGCGTATTTCATCCGGACTATCTCCTCGGGCAGGCAGTAGCGGCCTGAACGACGTCGATCTCCTTCTTATCACAACGCAGCTTGCTGCTGTTCACAAAGCAGCCTTGCTGCTGTCGAAGTTTTTGCGTCGCTCCTCCGCCCGCGAGAGTGCGCTGGCGATCCTCTCATCGGTGAAGGGCTTGGAGATCACATCAAGCGCGCCTTCGATACCGTGACCGACATTCTCGGGACTACCGGTCACGAAGATGACGTCAACCCGATGTCGGTCGATCAACCGGCGCGCGAGCTGAGCGCCGCTCAGCCCGTCGGAGAGACTGAGATCGACGAGCGCGACGTCACTTCTTTGAGCGTGGGCGAGAGCCTGCTCCACCGTCGAAACCGGGCCGATGGTCTGGTGTCCAGCCTCTTGCGCAATGCGTTCGAGTTCCAGAGCGATAAAATTCTCGTCTTCAACAATCATGACTTTCATGAATAAGCCTCCTCATAGACTGGCTGTTAGGCGCACTACCGGTAGCGGGTACAACGCAACCGTCCCCGGAATGTTTCCACTTTGAGAAGAAAAATTTGGCGATCGGCGGTCAGCGCCGCGTTACCGGTTCTGCTATTGGTCCTTGTGGAGGAACCAGCCGATAGCGCGGTCGCTCCGGCATCGGGAAAGCGGCAATTGCCGCACGGAATGAATCCGGGTGATCGCTCCTTCGTCATCCGTATCGACATTCATGCAGGCGCAGGCATAGCCGTGACCGGCATTCGTGTAGACATATTCGCCGTTCGTCAGGTCGGGAATCTCGTCCATTCCCTCAGCCGTGGGACCGCCTGTATTGTCCATGATGCTCCAGCCGCCATCGGCATCGTTCAGCGACCAGGTTCGTGTGGCGGGATTGTCCAGCCAGCCGCAGCGCTGCTCGGCTTGCGCCGCAGCGGGCGTCAGAATCATCATCAGAACAAGCACATGCAATCTTCTCATCGGCCCCTCCGCGTCGCCGGCCACTATGCATGGGCCGTGAGCGGCAAGGCAACGGCTCTATGGCGGGCGACGCGAAGATTCGGCGGCGCGGCACGACGGATCGGAGCTCCCCGGCCGTAATCCGCCGCGCTCACGATTTCTCGTTTGCGCTCTCGGCCCGAAACGCCGCCTCTCCTGCATCTGACACCTCGACCCATTTCTTATCGGGCTCGGCGTCCGGCATATAGCTGTCGTGCCAGTTCCACCACTTGTAGGTCGGGGTCTGGGGATAGCCCTTCGGCGAATCCTCCCAGACCTCCTGGCGTCCGAGCGGCGTGATGTCGAGGTAGTTCCAGGTGCCACCCATCTGCTCGTCGCCGCGGTTGTTGATGAAATAGGTGCGGAAGATGCGCTCGCCGTCGCGGTAGAACACGTTGGTGCCGTGCCACTCGTCGACGCCGAAGTCCTTGTCGAAGCTGTCGGTGATCGTGACCCACGGCATCGTCCAGCCCATCCGCGCCTTCAGCCGTGCAATGTCGGCCTGCGGCGCGCGCGAGGCGAAGACCAGCGTCGTGTCGCGGGCGTTGAGATGGGCGACATGGGCAACCTGGTCGGCTACCATCGAGCAGCCGCGGCAGGCATGTTCGGGCCAGCCGAACACGCCGGGCTCGTAGAAGGCGCGGTAGAGGATGAGCTGGTGTCTGTTGTCGAACAGGTCGAGCAGGCTGACCTTGCCCTGAGGTCCCTCAAACGCATAGCCCTTCTCGACAGCCATCCACGGCATGCGTCGGCGCTCGGCGGCCAGCGCGTCGCGGGCGCGGGTCTCAGCCTTTTCCTTCACGAGCAGTTGCTCGCGCGCCGCCTCCCAAGCCTGCGGCGACACGACCGGTGGTTTATGCATGGTTTGTCCGCCTTTTCCATTCTCGGCTGAAACAGTCATGGCTTTCAATCTCCTCATTAGGGCGATTTCCCGGGCTTGGAAGCCGGTTCATCACGCATTGGTCTGAGATAGTTTCGCATCGGAAATCGAACAGGGGGAGTAACAAGTGTGACCGTATTCCCTGGAGCCGTCGGTCATAGCCGTGGCGCGTGCGTGGTGCTGGCCGGGAGCGCGTCCATTAGCGTAATCTTGTTTACGAATGGGCCGCGTGCTAGAACGCAACACGGCGCATACGAACCCTGATCAAACCGAGATCGTGCCCGTGAATGTTTTAATCGCGACTGTTGCTGCGCTTATCATTGGCGTTATGCCCTCATGGGCAGGTCCTTTGCACGACGCGGCCAAGGACGGCGATATCGCCCGCGTCACACAGTTGCTGAGCCAGAGCTCCGATCTGTCGGAGCCCGATGAGGCGGGCGAGCCGGCGCTGATTATCGCGTCATTGGCGGGCCGTGCCGATGTCGTCGCTCTTTTGCTGGATCGCGGCGCCGACATCGAAGTTCGCAACAAGGGTGGGCTGACGGCACTGCATGCGGCAGCCTATGGAGGAAATCTGGAGGTGGTGAAACTGCTTGTCGCAGAGGGAGCTGATGTCAACGACAGGAAGAATTTCTATCAGATGTCGCCGCTGCACGGCGCCGCCGAAGAAGGCCGTACCGAGATAGTGGCTTTTCTCTTGACCAATAATGCGGATGTCGAAGCGACGGAAAGAAACGGGTACACGCCTCTCACTCAAGCCGGGTGGCGGGCGCATTGGGATACGGCCAAATTACTCATGGAAGCCGGTGCTGTTTGCCAGAAAGCCGAGCTTGTGGGCGAACCGCTCTACAAGGAATGCACCAAACGGCAATAGCATTTCGCTGAGGTAACAGACCGCGTCCGGGAACGGAGCTTGTTATGTCTTATCATGTGCAAAAATGCGGCCATGTGCAAAAATACGGAAAGCGCATGGGCGTGGCTGTTGGCGCTGCGGCCATGCTGCTTTCCTTCCTTCAGCCCCCCTTCACTCAGGTTATGGCGGCGGAAGATCTCGTCAATACCGGCTATTTCGGCGATGTCGCGATCAAGGGCTATGACCCGGTCGCCTATTTCACTGAAAACCAGGCCATCGAAGGATCCGAGACATATTCCTACCACTGGCTTGGCGCGACCTGGTATTTCGCCAGCGCTAGAAATCGCGATCTCTTCAAGGGCGATCCGTCCAGATATGCGCCGCAATATGGCGGCTATTGCGCCGACGGCGTGTCTTTCGGGACAGTGACCACCAATATCGATCCCAAGGCCTGGCGGATCATCGATGGCAAACTGTATCTGAGCTATGATCCCGGGGCTGCAGAAGGCATGGAGAAGAACCCGACCAAGGTGACCGACTCGAAGAAACATTGGTCCGAGGTTCAGCAGACACTGATTTCGGAGAAGATGCATACCGTCTGGCAGCAACCGGCTACGAAATGAAGCCGCCATGCCTGGCCCCTCAGGGTGCGGGTGAAAAGAACGTCAGGGCGCGCGGCGTCACATGTATGTACTGCCTGTCGCCCTGCTCGCCCGACGTGTTGCGGTAAACATATCCGCACACCATCCGGTCGAGGAAATAGCCGTCGAATTTTTCGCAGAGACTGTCGCCCCGCACCTCGACAATGCCGGTGATGTTGGTATTCGCGCTGCGATAGGCGGTATTTCCGGCCTTGTCGAAATACTGGATGAAATCCGTGCCGTTCTTGTGTTTGCCGGTCCAGCTCTTGCCGTCGACGAGATTGCGCAGCTCTGCCTCGCCGAGCCTGTCGGCTTGATTGCCTGTAAAACCGAAGGGCCATTCGGGAATGCCGGCCTTGCGCAATGCGGCCAGATGGCGCTGCAGATCGCCGTCCCGCCAGTAATCATAGAGATAACCGTAATAGGTGAGATTGCTTTCCGGGAAGAGTTCCAGCAGCTTTGCCGTCTCCGCCGCTGCCTTGGTTTCATTGCCCTGATCCGCATAGGCCGCCGCCAGATATTCGCGTGCTGGCTCGACCTTCGGCAGGCCGTCGATCGTCGGCTCTATCAGGGAGATCGCCCGCCGATCGTCACCCGCGGTGTAAAAGACGATCCCCGCCAGCAGTTGAAAGCTCGACGCCGGCGAAGGGTCGAGCCGCAAAGCTTTTTCCATCTCGGTGACCGCCTGCCCGCTGCTTCCGGTATGGACCAGGATGAGAGCGAGGTTGGCGGCGGCCTCCGCATCGTTCGGCTCCATCGCAACCGCCATGTTGGCGGAATTCCTGGCCTCAGTCTCACGCCCGTCCACCCATTGCAGCAGGGCAAGCACGGTGTGCGCCCTGGCATTGTTGGGATCCAGCTTAAGGGCCTGCCCGGCGGCGTCGTAGGCAATCTTGCGAGCGACGGCGGCCGACCAGAGGTAATTATAGTCGTTGCGCCAGACATCGACGGCCACGCGGGCGATTCCCGCATGGGCATTGGCAAAGCCCGGATCGAGATCGATCGCTTTCTGATAGAACGACAGGGTCCGGCGATAGGTATCGACATCCCTGAAAATGAAGCCTTCCTGCTCGGCCCGCATGTAATAATCATAGGCTTCGAGATTTTCCGTCGGGATCCGGGCCAGTTGATCGCGCTCGCGGGCGCTGAGCTTGACCGACAGTGCCGAGATGATCTTGCCGATCACATCGTCCTGAACGGCGAAGAGGTCGGCATATTGGCGATCATAGCGCTCGGCCCAGAGCGACAAGCCGGTGACCGCGTCGATCAGTTTGACATTGATCCGCAGCCGCGGCCCGGCGCGCTGCAAGGTTCCTTCGAGCACATATTTCACGCCGAGTTCGGCGGCCACGTCCTGGATCTTGCCGACGGAGCCCTGGATGGCGAAGACCGAGTGGCGGGCGATAACGAAGAGACCTGATACCTTGGACAATTCGGTGATCAGATCGTCCGTCAACCCCTCTGCGAGATGGTCGTGCTCGGTGTCGCCGCTGACATTGATGAAGGGCAGAACCGCGACCGAGGGCCTGTCCGGCAGCGGATAGGCAAAACGTTCGCCAGGCCCCGGCGGTTTTGCCGGCATCCATGGCTGCCACCAGAGTGCTGCGCCCACAAGCGCGAGGACGACGGCCGCTGCGATGCCCGCAAAGAGGCGGCGTCTCGGCAGGCGCCTGCGGGTCTTGACGGTCTTGCCGGCGGCAGTGGGGTCAAGCAGGACGCGATAGACCCGGACCGGTTCGGTGATGCTCTTTAACCGCTGTTCGCCGAGCGAAGCGAAACCGACCGGGATTTTCGATTTCACCTGGTCGTATGTCGTGCCTGATATCGAGATGCCGCCCGGTTCCGCCAGCGCCTGTATTCGATCGGCGATATTGACGCCGTCACCCTGGATATCTTCGCCCTCGACAATGATATCGCCGAGATTGATGCCGATCCGGAACTCGAGCCTGTGCTCAGGCAGCGCCGCGGCACGCTGCTTGGTTTTCAGTTGCTGAACCTCCACCGCGCAGCGCAAGGCATCGACGACACTCTGGAATTCGACCAGCAGACCATCGCCCATGGTTTTGACCAGCCGGCCGTGATGACGCTCGATCGCCGGCTCGAAGACATCATTCTGGTCCGCCTGAAAACGCACGCGGGTGCCCTCTTCGTCGATCTGGCTCAATCGACTGTAACCGACGACATCAGCGATCAGGATTGCTGCAAGACGGCGCTCCATCCCCGGTCTTTCCTGGAGAGCGAATGTATTACTAAAAATATTCTACAGTATGTCCTGCCGCGATGCTATCGTCGGTGCTGGCGATATTCAACTTAGCGATGATATCGGATCACACAGACAAAGCAGACGTCTGCCGCCTACCACGGCGGTGTGATCGATACTGGCGAATTCATCAGCCTTTTCCCGATCCCGGTCGGTTTCGGGCCTGAGCGGACACAAAATTATTGCACACCGAGGCTGTTCAATTCACCCTTCGCGCCGTCATATTCCATGTATGTCGTGGGGCAGGAGGACAAGGCAGCCTCGAAACGTTGGCGCGCCTCCTGGGTGTTGCCACTCAACAGATACCATTCGCCATTGTAAAATGTGGCCTCGCAACGCTGGTTGCTGTCGGCCGCCTTCGCCATCAGTTCATCCGGTTTCAACTCGCCAAGAAAGAGACTGAAAACGGGATAGGGCCATGTTCCCTGGTCCGTTTTACTGGCCGCGATTTTGAGATCGGCGATTGCTTTTGTATCATTGCCCCGCCTTTGAGCCATGAAACGCCAGAGATGATAATAGGGAGCCGTCGGGGGATTCTCGGTTGTCCTAAGGGCAAACCCGGTCGCGGCTTGCTGGTACTTGCCTGCGAAATAGTTCGCCATGGGGTCATTGACAATGAATTGACGTGTGTTGCTGATCGGCCAAAGCGACGCCGCCGCTATCATAACGAATAGAGTGCTGAAGGCTGTCGCCGCCGCGCCGAAACGAGGCGTCGGGCGTTCTCTCGGCCAGAAAGCCAACAGCAGGGACGATAGCGCGGCCCCGGTCAAGGCGCCGCCGAAATGTCCAGCATAATCGATGTTCTCACCGCCTCTTGCTGCCGAAAGGAATGGCAGCAGGGAGGGAATGAGAATTTGCGCTGCCCCGATCCGCAGGGTATCTGCAATCGGCCCTGAGCGGAAACGGAAGCTGGCAGCGATCACGGCTGCAAAAAGTCCGACAATCCCGCCGGAGGCGCCGACCCCGATCGTGTTCGGCGCATTGATCCACACCGATGCGACAGACCCACCAAGGGCACTTGCGAAAAAAATCGCCGCAAACCAGCGCCAGCCGATCAGCCGTTCAAAGAGCCCTCCTGCCAACCACAAGGAAACGCAATTGAACGCGAGATGGAGGATACCTCCATGCATGAAGGGTGCGGTAAACAGCCGCCACCATTGACCCTGCTCGACAATGCTTTGACGAAACGTCCCACCAAGGACGAAGAGAGTCCAATTGGTGGGAGTGCCGGCGACGGGCGGCTCGAGACCGAAGGCCAGTTCGCCGACATAGACCGCAATCAGAAYGGCGAGAAGAACGTAGGTGAATACCGGATAACCGCCGCTGTTGAGAGCGGGTTCCAGCGCTTCGTCTTCGTCGTCCGGAGCGGTCGAGCCAACTTCCTGCATGGTTTGGCGTTCGGCTTCGTAAGCTTCGGACAGCAATTCGACGAACTCATCGAATATCCTGTCCGAATTGCCCCGCAAGAGCTTCAGAGCAATCCCGACCTTGGCGCGTGAACCGACGAACCATTCCGGCAGCCGGCTCGCCAGCCCCCGTCTGATCAAGGTCCTGGCGGCAGTGGCATCAAGGTGAAGAATGATGTTATCCGCATACTTGGTCTGGACTCTGCCAAAGCTTTGAATGGCGGACCACGGCAGTATCTGGCCAGGGAAATTCGGCAAACGGATTCCGGCCGTCGACATGACGAGTCCCGGCTCCACAGAGAAGAGCTTGGGCAACAGCAGCAATGCTAGTATCCCAAAAAACGCTGCGCCCGGCACCACGAAGAACCAAGCCACACGAGGATCCTTATCCCTAGGTGGATGGAAGCCTAGCCAAATTATTCCTGCCGTGATGGCAACTATAACCAGGAAAATCAGAAGCAATTTGCCTYGGTTGTTGGCGTATTCCGATCTGCGCAATTCTTCAGGGTTCATCCAAAATTCTCGCTAAAAAATATCGACCGCACGCGTGGCTCTTCAACGGCGCAAACGTGGCTCCCTGTAAGCACGGAGATGACACTGGATTGAATTTATCTACCTGGAATAGCGCTTTGCAAGGCGCGTTTCGGAGTGCTCAAGAAATTACGCATGATAATTCAATATGAAATACTCCAATCYATCATCACCCCGGAGCATCAGCAGAGTTGCCAAAAGCAGGCGAGTGTCGGAAGCTTGTTTTCAGCTATCAGGCGATGGATTGCGAGATATGACGACAGCCTCCTCTACGGAGCCAACCAGGCACGGCAGCGCCAGGATCTGTCGCGGCTGTTGGGACCAGATGCATATGCCGATCCCGATCGGCGGTGCGCTTGCCTTGCCCTTCCGCGCCCTCGGCATCACCCGCAGCAAGATGAACCCGGATATTTGCACGATCTGCGAGCGCTCCTTCCAATATGTCAAGAAGCAGCGCCAGATCACCGTCGACGCCACCATCCTGTTTGCCGATATCAGGCGCTTCACGGATCTTTCGGAGCGCATCGAGGCGGTGCAGCTGAGCGAGATTGTCAGCTTGTTCCAGGATCGCTGCGCGCAAGCGATCTGGGCGCATGACGGCATCGTCAACAAGCAGATGGGCGACGGCCTGATGGCGATCTTCAATTTTCCGATTGTCAGAAAGGATCACGCGGGCGCGGCGATCCTGGCTGCGCAGGAGATCCAGCAAAACTGCGCCGCCGCGCTGAACAGTCTGGCGCTCGAGGCATTGCCCGACCGCACTCTCGGCGTCGGCGTCGGCATCCATTCCGGTGAGGTCCAGATCGGCGAATTCTCAAGCTTCCGAAGCGATTTCACCGCGATCGGCGGCGTCGTCAATCAGGCCGCAAGGCTGGAATCCCGGGCCGCCGCCGGCGAGATCCTGATCTCGGCCGAAACGGCGGCAAAGGCTGCCGATCTCGCCGCGGGCGCCGAAACGCGCATGCTTGTGCTGAAGGGCATCGAGCAGCCGGTGCAGGCGCGTGTGTTGGTCAAACGCTGAACTGCCAACCTCTTCCAAGCGTCTATACTGTCCTCAACGTGGCAGCCGCCGCTTCTCACGCTGTGATTGCCGAAGGCGTCAGATTGCAAGCCAATTAATCTTCCGGCAACGAACATTGCTTATCTCTATGCCATTCAAATCGTTGGGGTATCTCATGGGTAGTTTTTCTCTCTTTCACTGGCTGGTCGTCTTGATCCCGCTAACCTTGCCGTTGTTCTTCATTTTCAGAAACCCACCCGCCGGGCCGAACCGCTTCGGCGGCCTGCCGCAGGCAATGGGTTTCGGCCAGGCGATCAGCAGCTACTTCAAGAAATATGTGGATTTCACCGGCAGAGCCAGCCGATCGGAATTCTGGTTTTCGGCGCTCTTTGTCGCACTCGTCAGCATCGCTTTGTACCTTGTTGATCGAACCGCAACATTGAACTGGATCTGGTCGCTGGCGACGTTTCTTCCCTCAATCGCGATGGCCGCTCGGCGTTTTCACGACATCAACCGAAGCGGATGGCACCAGCTTCTTGGGATACTGTTTCCCATTGGAACGATTGCCGTCATCGTGTGGTATTGCAGAGCGCCGGCTGCGGATCACTCCAGGGCGTCCGTCTTTTGAAAATATGGTGTGCCTGCGAGCGTGGGAAAGGTTCCACGGTTTGAGCAGGACCGCCGTCGGAAGGTGATAGCGAGGCTGCCAGGCGCCTCGCCTCTCTATCAGTATTTCATGTTACGCAATTCCGGAAAATCATAGTAACGCAGCCGTTCGTCGTGGCAGCGATAGTCATTCTTTTTCAGATACAGTATCATGTTGTGCTGCAGGCCCAGGCCGATATAGGACCAGTTTGGGTAGGCACGTTCCGTCGTGCGCGTGCAATAAGCATATATCTGCTTTTTCGGATCAAGCAGAACCACACTGGAAATCTCGGCCTTTACGAAGTTCCCCGCTTTAATGGTTCCCCGCAGAGCGTCGACATACTCGCGTCGAACCGCGTTGGAGGGCGGACGCTGCGAATCTGCAACGGACTGCGGCGCCGGAGTTTGGCAGCCGGCCAGTGCCAGCAGGGCAACGCAAGCAAGGAATTTGATCTTCATTCAGTTGAATCTCCTATTTCGACGTCGATAGATCGGCCTTTTCCAAAAGGCGATGGCTTCAAGCAGCAACGTCACATCCCGTACTTCGAGGCTCCGCCCTGCGGCTAAGCACCTCCGCATGAGGAAGGTTGGAGGATGCCGCGCATTCGGGACGCTGGAAGCATGTCGCGCCGCCGCTCAACAAAGCCTCGAACGGCGACGCGGCCGGAGCCTTCGCCCCTGCGTCAGGTCTTCATGCCGGTCAACTCGGTAAACGGATAATAGCGCAGCCGCTTGTCGCGGCAGCGATCGTCATTCGCCGTCGCGCCTAATATTTTGCCATCCGTGAAGGAGACGCCGAGATAGGCCCAGTCTCCCCAGCTGCGCTTGGGCACCACCCGCACACAGTAAGCATAAATCTTCTTCTCGGGCTCAAGCAGAACCACGCTGGAAATGCGGGCCCATACGACTTCTCCTGCTTCGTGCCTGTAGCTTCTCTTGAACACGATGTTAATGAAATTCTGCCGGACGTCACTTGAGGGAGGACGCTGGGAATCCGCAACGGATTGCGACACCGGCGCATTGCAGCCGGCGAGAGCCAGCAGAGTGACGCAAACAAGGACTTTCATTTTCATTCAGCTGAATCCCTACAAGAATCTGAGCGCAAATAAACGCTGCGTATTCCCACAAACACAGCGAGAATAATATTTGCAATACATCATAGGAATATTGTCGCGGCTGCAGGATGTCGGCCGCGTGACGTGGATATCAGTGCCGGCACCTACACTAAAGGGTTCCCAACAGAGCTTCCGGCCCCATCATAATCGTTGATCGCCACCCCGGCTTCCAGCGCCGCCAGGGTAAAGGCCTGCCGCACCGTCTCGGCCGGCATCCRCCCGGCAAGCCAGGCGCGGCAGAAATCGATCGCCCTTTGCTGGTGGACGCCGGCATTGACCGGCCAGTCCGAGACGAGTGCATAAAGCGCATCCTGCGGTGAGCGCAGAACCAGCCGTTCGCCGGTATCAAGGTCGATCGATATGGGGGTTTCCCAGAAGGCAGAATGATCGCTAATGGCAGTAGCACCTAGAGGTGAAGTGACTAGAAACTAACTGCGCGAGGCCGATCTCGGTTCCAGTAGGGGCCGCCGGATGATCGCCGTCGGACATCACGGGCGCCGGTAATCCATCAAGGCTAAAGCAATGGCTGCCGGCAGCCACGCTGCGGCGCGTGCTTCGAGGCTTCGCCCTGCGGGCTGCGCACCTCAGCATAAGGCGCGTTGGAGCATGCCGCGCCAACGCTCAGGGAGCCTCACCCTGAGGTGCCCCACAGGGGCCTCGAAGGACTGGGGCGGTGCGCCGGCTTCGCAGCGCCATAAATTTGAAAACTATTCACGCGTTCGAACAAACAGTTCGTTTCCCYTTTGTACTCTTTCCCTCTTCCCCTTCGCGCTGACGCTCTCCCCATTCSCGCCATGGCCARATCTCCGAAGAAATCCCCCGCCCCGAATGGCTTCGAGGAAGCCCCTCAATCGTCTTTTGAGGGCGCGCCGCTTTTCGGCTCGGTTTGCCGGCTTCGTAAGCGACCGTAACCAATTCGTCCTCAGCCTGTGTCAGGTCAATCCGACGGGTCGTCCGGAGCTTCACCACCTTTGCGATTCCCGCAGTGGCGCTAGCGGAGATCCGCTCTTGACCACGACGGCGACCGGACGCCCGGCGGTCGTCGGAATTCACCTGGGCAATGGCGAACAAGGGAAACGCGCTTTCCGTGCAGATATCATCCGACAGAGCGCGGCAGTCAAAGCTGCGGTCGGAGATCTTCGTACAATTGATATCCGGAAGTTTGCATGATAGCCGGCACGCCTACCGCCCCGTTAGTTTCCGCGCTTGACCTCCGCGCACGGCCTCTACCTAAAAGCCCGACTGCTATGCAAAGGAGGCTCCGGTGTCGGTACCCATTGAGGACTACGCGCTCATCGGCGATTGCGAAACCGCCGCACTCGTCTCGAAGAACGGCTCGATCGACTGGCTCTGTTTTCCGCGCTTCGATTCCCCCGCCTGTTTTGCCGCTCTGCTCGGCGCCGAGGATAACGGCTTCTGGTCGCTGTCACCGTCAGGTGAAAATGTCCGCGTCACGCGCCGCTACCGCAACGATACGCTCATTCTCGAAACCGAGTTTCAGACCGAGACCGGCACCGCCGTTCTCATCGACTTCATGCCGCTTCGCGATGGCACGAGCGATCTGATGCGCATCGTCGAGGGCAAGAGCGGCACTGTCGCCTTCGATATGGAGCTCAACCTTCGCTTCGATTACGGCCGAACCGTTCCCTGGGTCACGCATGGCGAGGATGGCGGCATCACCGCCATTGCCGGCCCGGACAGGCTAACCCTGAATTGCGCCGTCCCGCTCGAAGGCCGCGGCCTGAGCACGGTCGGCTCCTTCCAGGTTGCCGCTGGCGAGAGCCAGATCTTCACCCTGACCTGGTCCCCCTCGCATATGCCGCAGCCGGCTCAGCGGCAGGTGGAATATGCGCTGCCGGACACGGAGGAATTCTGGCAATCCTTTGCCGCGGCCTGCCCGAAAGTGGGCCGGTGGACGGAACAGGTCAAACGCTCGCTCATCACGCTCAAGGCACTGACCTACATGCCGACGGGCGGCATCGTCGCCGCGGCGACAACCTCCCTGCCGGAAAAGATCGGCGGGCCGCGCAACTGGGACTACCGCTATTGCTGGCTGCGCGACGCGACGCTGACCCTGCTCGCCCTGATGAAACTCGGCTATTACGAGGAAGCCAGCGCCTGGCGCAAGTGGTTGCTGCGGGCGGTCGCCGGCGCCCCGGCGCAGATGCAGATCATGTATGGCGTCGCTGGCGAGCGCAATCTGCTGGAATGGCAGGTTCCCTGGCTGAGTGGCTACGAGGGCTCGACACCCGTACGCATCGGCAATGCCGCTGCCGAACAGGTGCAGCTCGATGTCTATGGCGAGGTGGCCGACGCCATACTGCAGGCCCGCAAGGGCGGGCTTCCGCCGCATCACCGCGAACGCGAACTGGCGGCGGCCATTCTGCCCTTTCTCGAAAAAATCTGGGTGGAGCCCGATGAAGGCATCTGGGAGGTGCGCGGCCAGCGCCAGCATTTCACCTATTCGAAGGTCATGGCCTGGGTGGCCTTCGACCGCGCCGTCCAGATTGCCGAGGCGGACGGCGAGCCCGAGGCCGCCGCACGTTGGCGCACGCTCGCAGATCACATCCATGCCGAGGTTTGCGAGAAGGCTTTCGATCCCGAACTCGGCTGTTTCGTGCAGGCCTACGGCTCCAAGGCGCTTGATGCCAGCCTGTTGCATCTCGGCATGGTCGGCTTCATCCCGCCTGATGATCCGCGCTATGTCGCGACAGTCGAGGCGATCGAGCGCAAGCTGCTGCGCGATGGCCTGCTGCTGCGCTACGAGACGCAGGAGGTGGACGACGGCCTACCGCCAGGCGAAGGCGCGTTCCTCGCTTGCAGCTTCTGGCTCGTCGACGCCCTCGGCATGATCGGCCGCCGCGACGATGCGCTGCGCCTGTTCGAGCGGCTGCTTTCTATCTGCAACGATGTCGGGCTTCTGGCGGAAGAATATGATCCCGCCGCCCGCCGCATGCTCGGCAACTTCCCGCAGGCCTTCAGCCATGTCGGGTTGATCAACAGTGCGTTGAACCTCGCGCGGCTGGAGGGGCCGGCGGACCAGCGTTCGGCTTGATGATATGCTCTGCTTGGTTATTGGGAGACCGGCGGAAGAACACTTGGCGTAGTGGTGAGGCAGCGGCGG